>CAYTLS010000188.1:0-5316 GCA_964438745.1 uncultured bacterium | reverse complement strand
ATGATCAAGAATGAAATACTCAACGCCAAAGCCGGGAAACCTGCCGCAATTAATATGAAAGTGAATAATCTGATGGATAAACCTATGACGGACCGCCTTTATCGCGCCAGTCGCGCCGGCGTCAAAATCCGGTTGATCGTCCGCAGTGCCTGCTCGGTTATACCGGGTTTGAAGGAAGCCAGCGAAAATATTGAGATCCATTGTATTGTGGACAAATACCTGGAGCACTCCCGCATTTACTGGTTTCATAACGATGGTGATGAAAAGCTCTATATTTCTTCAGCGGATGTAATGGTCAGAAATCTGGATCGCCGGGTTGAAGTAGCGGTGCCTATTTATGATGAAAATATTAAAAATGAGTTAAAAGATTACTTTAATATTCAATGGAATGATAATACTAAATCCCGTTATGTAAATTATGAGCCGGAAAACACCTATGTTGAGAATAATATTAACAAGTCTGTTCATGCTCAGGTGGAGATTTATGACTATCTGAAAAATAAAGAGAATATAGATCATGGCGCGTGAGATAGAACGAAAATTTCTGGTAAAGAAATTACCGGATAATCTTAGTGATATTAAATTTGACAAAATTCTGCAGGGATACCTCGGTATTGAGAATGAGGATTTTGAAGTACGTCTTCGAAAAAAAGGTGCGAAATATTTCCAAACCATCAAACGTGGTACAGGACTGAACCGGGAAGAAATCGAAATTGAACTTTCCAAAGAGCAATTTGTGATCCTGTGGCCTTTGACAGGGAGCCACCGTATTGTTAAGCGACGCTATGAAATTCCACTGGGAAAATACATAATAGAACTGGATATTTATGAAGACCGTTACAATGGGCTGGTTGCTTCGGAAGTAGAGTTTCCCGATGAACAGGAAGCCAGAGCCTTTCAGCCACCGGATTGGTTTGGAACAGAGATCACCGAAGAAATTTCATTACAAAATAATAATCTCGCTCTGCATGGCATTGATGACAAATTATTGCAAAAATACCAGATCGACATTCAATCTGAAAATATTTACCGGCAATCGGGGGCTGTTCCTATCAGGAAACAGAAAGGCGTTGCTGAGGCCCTGATCATTCGATCCAGCAACAAAAGGAAATGGATCTTCCCCAAGGGCATTGTTGAGCATGGGCTATCGGCGGAAGCATCGGCTAAAAAGGAAACTTTTGAAGAAGCTGGCGTTCTTGGATCCATCGGTAAAAAAATTGGCCTTTACAAGTATGATAAATGGAATGGTACCTGTGAGGTGGAAATGTTTATCATGAATGATGTGAAAGAGTTAAAGAGTTGGCCGGAAGATTTTCGAAAACGAAAATGGGTACCGGTTACATCTCTGAATGATTATATCAAAGAAGACGAACTAAAACCGATAATCAACAACCTAAAAACAGAATTAAATACATGAGGCAATGATGTCAAAATTAATAGGAATATTAACTGCCGGTGGGGATACGCCGGGATTGAACGCTGCGATTCGCGCTATCGGAAAAACAGTGATTGGTGAAGCGGACTACAAAGTACTTGGGTTTAAAGACGGGTACCGCGGACTTGTGCAAAACCGGCACATGCGACTGGATCGCAATATTCTCTCCAATGTTATTTCCTTAGGCGGAACAATGCTGGGTACCAGCCGGGATAAGCCTCACAAAATGATGGCAGGGGGACAGAAAATGGATATGCGGGAGGTGATCGTCGAAAATTATAAAAAGCATCATCTGGAAGCCCTGGTCTGTATTGGCGGTGGCGGCACCCATAAAAATGCCCAAAAATTGATTGATAAAGGTCTCAATGTTGTCACCCTTCCCAAAACCATTGACAATGATATCGCCAATACGGATACGACGATTGGGTTTGACACTGCCCTTGGTATTGCAACTTCCGCAATCGACCGGCTGCATACCACGGCTCACAGTCATCACCGCATTATTGTGGTGGAAACCATGGGACATAATGTTGGCTGGCTGGCGCTGGGCGCCGGGATTTCCGGTGGCGCTGATGTAATTCTCATACCGGAAATCCCCTACAATATGGAATATGTTGCTGAATCTATTCTTTCTCGCTATCGTAATGGAAAACGGTTTAGTATCGTGGCTGTAGCGGAAGGATCTATGTCTGTTGAAGAAGCAAAAGTATTGGAAAATTTCCAAAAGCAAAAAAGTGAAGCGGTGGATAAAGAGGAACGGAAAAATTTGAAAGCCAAAATTAAAGAGTTCCACAATACACGGACAGACCATACCATTGACTTCGCCCATAAACTGGAAGAACTGACAAGTCTGGAGTCACGGGTGACCATTCTTGGACATCTGCAAAGAGGAGGAACTCCTTCAGCAGCCGATCGATTACTGGCATCCCGTCTTGGTACTGCGGCAGCCAATGAAATTCTCAATAAAAATTATGGTAATATGATCGCGGTGAAATCCGATAGTTTGGTGCCGGTGCCTGTTGAGTCAGTGGCCGGCAATAAGAAATATGTTCCCGTTGATCATCAGTGGGTAGACACAGCCCGAAAACTTGGGACATGCCTGGGTGATGAAAAATTGACTTTTTAGGCGGATGAGTAAGGAACTATTCCCAAACCACCAATAAAATCATCCCGCCGAGCCAATGTAAAGTGAATATCCGATTCACTTATCAAATTTTCCGGCTTGTCCGGCGAAGTTCGATAGAACGAAGAGGGAATAGGAAATTTGATTTTTTTCGGAGCGGGAGTCAATAAATAAATCCCATTTTATAACAGTCCGAAATATTGATTTTCTCCGTCAAATGCCGGGTTGTTAACCTCCCGGTAAAATCAAAAACGAATATGTCCGTCAGAGGCCGGATCTTTGAGAAAATCTACAAATTGCGGAATGAAATTTAGCAACGAGGTTTGAGATTCAGATTAGCACTGGGTTTCAACCCGGTGAACAAAGTTCCCCCAACACCCCAGCAGTCCGCTTCAGCGGACTTCTTAAAATCATAATCCCTGAATTTCAAAAATGTACAACAAGCAGCCCTGCTTGTTTATCAAATTATCCCGGAAGGGAAATCTAGTGCTCTCCATTTTTCCTATCTGCAGAGGCCGTATATTCTCGTGGAAACTATCGGGATTAACCTGAATATCATTCTTTCCGTTAGATTTGAATAATTCAGGTTAACAAGGAGTTTCAACCTCTTGTTCCGGCTTCAGAATACAAAACTTTTGCAAAATATACAAAATTGAGTTCCGGAAAATAGATAATCCCGAAGGGATGACAGTATTGTATTGCTCAATCCTGTGATCAAGACAACTCCGAAGGAGTGAAATAAATTATTATCTAAAAAAAAAGAGGCCACGCTGAGTTACAGGCGACCTCTTGGGAGGGAGAGAGAGATGTTTAATAATTCAGAAAATTTTTGATCTCATCGGCAACAATTCTTCCACTATATATGGCATTGACCACCAATGACGGGCCACTCACCACATCACCGGCTGAAAAAATTGCTTTCTTCTGCTCAGAAGTTAATTCTTTATCAGCAGAAGCCTTGCTCACATTTAAAAAATTATTAAGAATCTCGCACTTTTCATTGCTGGTAAAACCGATTGCCAACAGCACCAGGTCTGCATCAATGGTTTTCTTTTGCAACTCCGTAAATTGGCGATTTTCTAAGCTCCAGTCAAGAGCTGATGTGATTATTTTTGTAATTTTATTGCTTTTACCCTGAAATTCTTTGGTCAATAGATTCCAGAGACGGTCGCAGCCTTCTTCATGGGAGGTAGATGTGCGCAGAATGTTACGGTATTCCGGCCAGGGATTTTTGTCTGTTCGTTCTTTGGGCGGCTCCGGCAGCAATTCAATCTGTGTGACAGATTCAGCGCCCTGACGGATTGCGGTTCCTGCGCAGTCGGCGCCGGTATCTCCGCCGCCGATGACGACAACTTTTTTGCCTTTAGCAGTAATATGTTCTTTTTCAGGAAGGGTATCGCCGGCATTGATTTTATTCTGCTGAGTCAGGTAATCCAGCGTCTGATAAATGCCATTCAGATCACGGCCGGGTACGTCCAGGTCGCGCGGTGTTCTGGCGCCCGCAGCGATCAGAACCGCATCATAACTTTTCATCAGATAATTGAAGGAAATGTCCACTCCGATTTCCACCTCGGTTTCAAACTTGACCCCTTCGGCTTCGATCTGTTCGACACGACGATCAATCTTCCGTTTATCCAATTTATAATCGGGAATGCCGTAGCGTAGCAATCCACCGATTCGATTCTCTTTTTCAAAAACCACCACATCATTGCCGTCGCGAACCAATTGCTGGGCTGCTGTCAGACCGGCGGGTCCTGATCCGATAATCGCGATTTTATGACCAGTTTTCTCTTTGCTGATAATGGGCTTGATATAGCCCTTTTCCCAGCCATGTTCCGCCAGTTGATTTTCAATCTGGCGAAAGGATACGGCATCACCGTCGATGGAAAGTGTACAGGCTTCTTCGCAGGGTGCCGGACATACCTTGCCGGTAAATTCCGGGAAATTGTTGGTGGAATGGAGAATGTCCAGGGCCTCTTTCCAGAGTCCGCGAAAAACCTTGTCATTAATATCAGGAATCCGGTTTGCCAGCGGACAACCAAAATCATGGCAAAAAGGAATGCCACAATTCATACAACGTGTTGCCTGTATATTGATATCCTCCTGGCTGAGTGGCTTCTCAAAATCCAGAAAGTTTTTGATTCGTTCTTCCGGACTCAGTTTTTCTGGGTTTTTGCGGTCATAGGTTAAAAATCCGGTTCGTTTATCTAATTTATCCATCATATACCTCCTCAGTTACAGAGAGAGTTTCCTTGTCACTGTCTTCTTTCAGACTGATTCTTTCCAGTGCTTTTTTGTAGTCGATCGGCATCACTTTTACAAACAATGGAAAATGCACTTCCCAGTCAGCCAGAATCATTTTGGCCTTTTGACTGCCGGTTTCCGCGTAATGGTTTTCAATCAGGGATTTCAATTCGGCACGGTCATTTTCATGCCAGACTGTTTCCAGGTCTACCATATCGAGATTACAGCGGTTGTCGAAGAGTTCGGAATCATCATAAACATAAGCCACACCGCCACTCATGCCGGCAGCGAAATTCTTGCCTGTATCACCGAGAACAACGACCTTTCCGCCGGTCATATATTCGCAGCAATGATCGCCAACGCCTTCCACAACGGCTTCCACGCCGCTGTTGCGCACGGCGAATCGTTCGCCTGCCAGACCGCGCACATAGGCCTCACCGGCTGTAGCGCCATCTCCGGTCCCGATCCGACCGTCGTCGATGTTCTGGCCGGCGGATCGCAACGCATCCGCACC
>CAYTLS010000187.1:0-5343 GCA_964438745.1 uncultured bacterium | reverse complement strand
CAGGGTAGCGAAGATCCAGAGATAGACGATTTGCGGTCTCAGAATCGCAGTCCAATCCAGATGATTGGCCGGCAATTTATCCAAAAATTGTGACGCGCCGGTAAAAAATCCACCCCCGCCAACAGCCTTTATCGCTAAAAATGCGGCAACTATGGAAATAGGCATCAGGATTAAGACCTGCATAAAATCCGAAGCAACAACCGCCCAGGAGCCACCAACAGACGCCATAAATAGAACGACAATCCCAACGATCATGATCGTCAATATCAGATCAATGCCAAAAACCACTGAAACAAATTTGCTGATGGCGTTGAGCCAGATACCGGCATAAAATACGCCCACCGGCAGGCTCATCCAGGTGAAAAATTGCTCATTACTTTTGCCAAATCGATTCCGCACCGCTTCCATAGCAGTGACTACCCGCATCTGGCGAAAGCGTGCGCCGGACCAGAGATAATTCATAAAATAGCCAAAAGCATTGGCCCAGTAAAGTACAAGAATCAATGTGCCGTCATGATAGGCTTTGCTGCCGGCGCCGGTAAAAGTCCAGGCGCTGAACTGGGTCATAAATGCTGTGGCACCCACCAACCACCAGAGCATTGATCCGCCGCCACGGAAAAAGTCCGATGAATTTTTGTTGTAATTTCGAAATATCCAGCCGATGGCCGTCATGAATAGAAAATAGAAAACAATGACGCCGTAATCATAATGGGTCATTCGGCAACTTCTCCCGGTACTAAAATATCGACGTCAGCAGCTGAGTCTTTGACAATTTTGTTAGCGGTTCGCAGCAAGACCAGGCCGATAATAAATATCACGCCGCCGGCAAATATGAAACACATGCGTCCCTGAAAGTTATTGGGAATCAGCGATAATAACATGATGAATCCGCCATAAGGCAGGCACATTTTCGCCAGTGAAAGCAATTGCGCTCTGTCCATCTTTTTTGTTTTCTGAACATCTGTTACGACCGGACGGTGCATGCGTTCAAAGAATTCCTCTTCCTGGGCCAGTAGTTTTTTGTCTTTCACCGGAGCAAATCTTGATGTAACCAGGAACCAGGTTGAGCAAATAATGACATTCATAAACAAGCCGATGAATTGCATG
Source organism: uncultured bacterium (assembly GCA_964438745.1). Classification (GTDB taxonomy): domain Bacteria; phylum Fidelibacterota; class UBA2242; order UBA2242; family JAFGTP01; genus JAFGTP01. Next base: position 4,236 of record CAYTLS010000187.1, on the reverse strand, counting down.
TAATGAATTGATTCTTCTACTGTAAAAGCGGTTTTCAGTCCCATGACACGACGAACAATTTCAGGATCAAGAATTCTTGTGGAAAAAATGGAAACAAAAAATCCCAAAATCACAGTTGTCCAGGGTGTCCAGGATGGTGTCCGTTTAATAATGATTCCCCAGATCAGGGGAATGATGAAAGGAATCGCCACATTAGCGCTGAACAGTTGCATGATATCAAAGAGGCCTAATTCTGATGTACTGATGATCAAAGCCGCTGAAATGATTAATAATCCAAAAACAGCTGTCATGATTTTACCAACGACCAGGTATTCCTTTTCTGACGCATCTTTGCGAAGAATCGGCTTATAGAAATTGCGGACGAAAATGCCGGCATTTTTATTCAAACCACTATCAATAGATGATATAGTGGCTGCGAAAATCGCGCTCACCATCAAGCCGATCATGCCTTTTGGCATGGTGCGCAGACCAATTGCCACATAAGCGCCGTCAGCCATGTTGTTCAGGGTTTTTAATTCCGGCACCACACTAAGGTCAGGATAGAGAATCGCGGCAGCCATTGGCGGAATAAACCAAATAATCGGCCCCACAAGGAATAACATGGATGCCAGCAAACCGGCTCTCTTAGCATTTTTGGTATCTTTGGAGAAAAGAAACCGATAAGAATCATTTAAATTATTTATGGTTGAGTATTGCTTGATGAACATTGCCACAATCCAGAAAATAATGATCTGTGGACGTAACATGATAGTCCAGTCCAAATGACTCTTTGGCAGTTTATCCAGAAATTGCGAGGCTCCTGTGAGAAATTCCCCACCGCCAACTGCCTGAACAGCAAGAAAGGCTGTAACTATTGAAATCGGGATCAAAATCATCACTTGCATAAAATCCGAGGCCACTACTGCCCAGGAGCCACCCAGCGATGCCATGATCAGGACAACTAAACCAACGGCGACAATAGTGAGTTTAATGTTCATACCAAAAACAACAGAAACAAAACTGCTGATACCCATGAGCCAGATACCGGCGTAAAAGATACCGATTGGCAGCCATATCCAGGTGAAAAATTGCTCATTGGTTTTGCCGAATCGATCACGGATCGCTTCCATTGGCGTGATGACGCGCATTTGACGAAATCTTGCCGCTGAAAATAAGTAGGCGCAAAAATAGCCAAAAGAATTTCCCAGGAAGATAATCAGGATCATCAGTCCGTTGGTGTAGGCATACCCTGCCGCGCCGGTGAAAGTCCAGGCGCTGAACTGGGTCATAAAAGCTGTGGCGCCCACCAACCACCAGAGCATATTCCCGCCGCCACGAAAGAAATCGCTGGAATCTTTGCTGAATTTGCGAAAGACAAATCCCAATGATGAAATAAACAACAGGTAACATATAATGACACCGTAATCAAATATTGACATAAATACTCCTCAAGTGGCGGAAATTATTGTTGAGATTTTTTAACATTCTTTTATACTTCCGTCTTCATGAATTATCCAGACACTGCCATCAGTCCCTGCTCTGGCAGCAACTATGTCGCCTTCCAGTGTTTTGTTTTTCAGACTAATTTTGACCCTATTGATCTTTCCAACCTGCATGAATGCCTCTTCGCCATCAGAAAATTCAATTTTCATCTGGTTATCTTTGACGGTGTAATTTTTTATCAGGTTTTTCAGATCATTGATGGAATCATTCCCAATTTTACCGTATACCATAGCAGCTAAATGGAACGGACTGGTATTCTCTCTTTCTATTGAAAAGGAAGGTACAATACTCTGCCGGTAGCGACTATTTGCGCCGCATAAATCTTCGTGAAATCCTTTGGCTTTATTAGCAATGGTATAGCCGTGAAGATTGCGCAGAAAAGTGATTTTTCCATCAATGGAAGCCATTTCAACACCGGGTAAGCTTTCGATGGTCGGTTGACCTTCTTCAAACCCCAGGGGATAGCCGCCTTCCTGGAAAATCAATCCCGCTTTTGTGGGCTCAATGCGGTGAAAATTGATCATGAAATCATCTTTCACCAGAATTGAAGTATAGGCAATGCCCTTATCATCCACTTCATATAGCGGATATTTAGCTGCTGAGAAGTCTTTTTCACAGTAAAGGTTTTCAGTCTTCCAGCGTTGCTTGAAATTGATACCGTCATCGGAAAAATTCAGGCTATTATCACAATTCCAGGATTTATAAACCGGACGCGCTTCATAGCTAAAAATCGATGAATAGGCAAAGTTTGTATAGCGGGCATTATACTCTGTTTTATCATGGTAAGGTTTTTGGTTGATGATCTGCACATGACCGGAATCTTTATGACCGACCATCAGCAGGCCGGGCTCCTTAATCGGAAAGGAAAAATCGCCTTTGTGGACCGGTAGTTCTTCTTCCGGTGTGTTCCAGAATTCATCATCCTGTGGAATGAACAGGAGCGCCATGGCTTTGGTTGACCAGAGTGGCGAGCCACCGCAATTATAATGTTCCAGCACAAATTCATTTGGTCGCAACCAGCCCATACTGAGATGATTGCGGTCAGTGAGAATCGGATTGTCAAAATAGAATTTCATCGTAGCGTTGCACATGGTGCGCACTTCCCCGGCGGAAATATCAAGACAATCGAGATATTGTCCCAGAGCAATAGGAGAGAGATAGCCAAAGCGATAAATCATGGACCGTCCCCAGCAAGGCGTTGACCCATCGCCGGCGAAAAAATATCTGAAGTTTTGCACGAACAAGCGAACTCGCTCTTTGTGCATTTTTGCCACTTCAGGTTTGGAATCACCGTCGATAATTACCCAAAGCAGATAATAAAAATGAAATCCCCAGGCATTGTAATAGTCAAAGCGGTTCACTTCGTGTCCGTCACAATACCAGCCATTGCCTTTGTACATGGAGTCACAAAAAGCGAGATTTTCATCAATCTGTTCCTGTGAATAAGGCATGTCAAAGGCTTTCAAAACCGCATTGGTGATGACATTGAAAAGCAACCAGTTGTTTTGATGATATTTTACTGTCGTGCATTGGAATAAATAATCAGCAACCTGTTTCTTTTCTGTGTCTGAGAATTTGTCCCAGAGTTTATCTTTGGATACATAAAGTCCCCAGGCTAAGGCCGCCATTTCTACCAGGTGCTGGGCATAGTCAACAATATCGCCCCAGTATTCCTCATGATTAGGATTGGTGCCATTGAGAATACCTTCATGGTAAAATTCCAGCACATTGATGGATTCTCCGTCAAATTTCAGAATGCCGTCTTTGGAACCGGAAAGCCAGGGACCGGACATAAACATGGAGCGGGTAAAGCCTTCCAATTCATCGGCCAGCAAACCGTGATGACTGCGCGGGCCGGGAATTCGCTGACGGGCTTTGCCTTTGGAAGCGCTGTCAATAATCCCTTTCATCAGGGTGAAAAATGCTTCTTCCCAATGATCTCTGGTCCAGCCGGTTATTTTGGATTTTTTGAAATCCAGCGGCGTTTTAAACTCTATTTTTTTCATGGAATAATTACTCCTTCAATCCAAAGGGATCGTAATTGCTCAGCGGCCATGATCCTCTGGGTTCAATTGTGCCTTCCATCACTCCTTTTGCCGCGCGAAGACCTTCCGGTGTGAGGTTCATGTCCAGCACGATTGTTTTGGCTGATGGAATTAATCCGCCGGTTTCTTTGATACAATAAGGTGTATTGGTCAGCAGAATGACCGGATAACCGGCATCAATCAATTTTTTAACATAATGGTTGGGTTGAGCAGAGCGGTCATAAAAATTGGTACAGATGATTTGATCATAATCATTGTCTTTGACAAACTTCAGGACCAATTCTTCCTCTTTTTCATTGTACCCGAAACTGGTTTCAAAAGTTTGTAATTGCGGCCAGTCTGCTTCCATTATCTGGGCGAAAAGCGCGGGGTGATCGTACATGTCGTTAGGACATTTTACTGAATTCTGTTGGTTGATAAGCAGGGTCTTTTTGGTCTTGTCTAAGGGAAGTGCCTTGAGATCATCCTTAACGACCATAATGGCGCCCCGGGCTGCTTTTTTGCTCACTTCAATAGTAATTTTATCACGAATCGGTTCAGATGCTTTGGAGGCGTCCACTTTTCCCATATTGTCAAACAATCCGTATTTTTCCTTAATTGTCAGGATACGACGAACTTTGTCATCCAGCTCATTGGCATCGAGTTTACCTACTTCTACCCAATTTTTGATGGTGTAGAACATCTCACCGCGCCACTGGTTTTCCGCTTT
>CAYTLS010000186.1:0-5351 GCA_964438745.1 uncultured bacterium | reverse complement strand
ATCCTAATGATGACCGGATATGGCGCCAGGATCACGCGCAAGGATCAGCAGGCCGCCGGCATTAAAAAGATCATTTCAAAACCAATATTAATAGATGAATTATCGCATCATATTCGTGAAATTATTGATGCATTTAATCATGAAAAATAAAAAGGTTTAAAAATTTATAAGTGAGTTGTATTTTAATTGCCAATAGGATATTATCATTGGGCTTTAAACTAAAAGGATAACACATGAATTCCAGCCATATCGTCTGCATTGGAGCTTCTGCCGGAGGATTGGAAGCTTTAGAATTATTTTTTATCAATATGCCATCGAACAGCAATATGACCTTTGTGATCATTCAGCACCTTTCTCCTGATTATAAGAGTTTGATGCCGGAACTGCTGCAGAAGAAAACCAATATGCAGGTGACCCAGGTACAGGAAAAAATTGCCGTGAAAACAAATACGGTTTATTTGATCCCTCCGGGTAATAATATGAAGATCAAAGACGGAGAACTCTTTCTAATTCCTAAAGACAAGACGTCGCTGCTTAATCTGCCGATTGATATTTTTATGAAAAGCCTGGCGATGGATCAGGGGGAGAAGTCTATTGGGATAATTCTCTCCGGAACCGGTAGCGATGGCATGCAGGGGATTCGCGCGATCAAGGAATCCGGTGGAATGGCTATTGTACAGGACAAGGAAACCGCAAAATTTGACGGTATGCCAAAAAGTGCAATATCGACAGGCCTGATAGACCTGGTGCTGGCACCGGAAGATATGCCGGAACAGATGATTGCCTATGTCCGACATCCCTTAGTCGCTAAACAAAAAATAGCTGAGAAGATACTGACAGATGAAGATAATTTGACTAAAATATTTAATCTGCTATCAAAGAAAAAAAATATTGATTTCACCTATTACAAACGAAGTACCCTGATGCGCCGAATACAGCGACGATTGAGTGTCAATCATGTCAAGGACCTGGCGGAATATGTTCGCTTACTGCAAAACTCTGACAGTGAGATCAATATTTTGCAGCGGGAATTTCTAATCGGCGTGACTAATTTTTTTCGTGATAAAGAGGTATTCCAAAAATTAGCAGACAAGTACATTCCGGAGATTGTCAAGCGCAAAGATAATGGTGATATTCGTGTTTGGATCGCTGGTTGTTCCAGTGGTGAAGAAGCCTATTCCATTGCTATTTTATTTTTGGAATCAATAACTGATTTAAAGGCGAATGTTTCTCTGAAAATATTTGCTACGGATATTGATGATAATGCAGTTTTTCGGGCCGGACAAGGGCTTTATCCCGAGAGTATTATTGCTGATATCGAGCCGAATCTATTATCGAAATATTTCAGAAAGATCGGGGAAAATTACCAAATCACGCGTAAAGTAAGAGAAAGTGTCATTTTTGCGCAACACAATCTGGTCAATGATCCGCCTTTTACAAATATCGATTTTATCAGCTGCAGAAACCTGCTGATCTATCTGCAGGCGAGTTTGCAGCAAAAAGTAATGGATCTGTTTAGTTTTTCACTGAATAAAAGCGGGGTATTATTGCTGGGAAAAAGTGAATCGGTTGGGAATATGTCCGATCATTTTCAGCAGATACATCACAAATTTAAAATCTATCAGTACAATGGTGGTCGCGCTTCTAATATTCTTGGACAGGTTGACCGTAAATCGACCAATAGACCGCAGGGTGCGCGTTCCTATAGTTCGACCAGTAATAAGGGGTTGAAAAATTTTGAAGAGAGCCGGATGCTGGACCGCTATCTGCAAACCCTCTACGGTGATTATATTCCGGCCAGTATTATTGTCAATGAGGATCATGAAATTTTACATACCATTGGCGAAACAAGTGAATATCTCAATATTCCTCAGGGGAAACTTGAGAATAACATCGCTAAAATGGTGCACAAAGACCTTGCTATTCCACTTGCCACGGGGTTGCAAAAGGTATTTAACAAACAAACTGAAATAAAATTTTCCAATGTAACTCTGCATAAAAATAACCGCTCTCTGAAAACCAATTTACTGCTGAAACCAATTATGCCAAAGCGTGGACAGCAAAATCTGGCCGCTGTATTCTTCGAAACGATCAGCGAAAAGAAAAAAGACAAAGAGGAAATCGAGCGACAGAACTATGATATTGACCAGGAAGCCAAGCAGCGAATCAATGATCTGGAGCAGGAATTACAATATACCCGGGAAAATTTACAGGCAACTATCGAAGAACTGGAAACTTCCAATGAAGAATTGCAGGCCACCAATGAAGAATTGCTATCCAGCAATGAGGAATTGCAAAGTACAAATGAAGAACTTCAGTCAGTTAATGAGGAACTCTACACTGTCAACTCCGAATATCAGGAAAAAATTACAGAATTAACTGAAGTTAACAATGATATTGGTAATTTGATGGAAAGCACGGAATTAGCCACTTTATTTCTGGATGAAAACCTGGATATCCGGAAAACCACTAAAGAATTGAAAAATATTTTTAATATTGATGACGCTGCCGAGGATGAATCGATCTATCGTTACAAGCACAACCTGGTAGATATTAATCTTATGGATATAATCAAACATGTTATGGAGGTTGATAAAATAATTGAAAAAGAAGTAAAGACTGAAAATGGCGAATATTACATGATGAAAATAAAACCCTATAATATTGCTTACAAGGTGTATTCCGGTGTGATCATTACTTTTGTTAACATTACCAAATTAAAGAAAATAAATGAAAAATTGCATAAACATACCCAATGGCTGAAAAATGCCGCTGAACTTGCCAAAATCGGCGGCTGGGAAATCGATCTGGAAACCGGAAAAACTTACTGGACTGATGAAGTCTATAAAATTCATGAGGTGGATAAAGATTTCGATCACAATGTCGATAATGGTATTGAATTTTATCATCCTGAGGATAAAAAAGAATTGGAAAAGGCAGTTCGGAAAACAATGGCGGAGGGAATCCCTTATGATATGGAATGCCGTTTTGTTACTGCAAAAGGGAATGAAAAACTTGTCAGGGCCATCGGAACCGGGGAGTTTGAGGATGGTAAATTGGTCCGTGTGTATGGTTCCTTTCAGGATATAACAGAGAGAAAAGCAAAAGAGCAGAAAATCAAGTACATCAACCGGAAATATAAAGAGTTGTTTAATACCGTGCAATCCGGTGTCATTCTTTACTCTGTTAAAAAAGATGGAACCCGGTTTTTTGTCAGTGATATCAATAAAGCGGCCGAAACAATATGTAAATTCGAACCCGGCGAAGGCATCGGAAAAGAGGTAACTGAAATTTTTCCCAACGCGGATAAAATGGGATTTGTCAATTCCCTCCAAAAAGTATATAAAACCGGCAAAAGTGTTTTGATCAAAGGTGAAAAATACAGTGACAATAATATCAGGGATTGTTTCGATTATGAAATTTACAAATTGCCCAACAATGAAATTTGCACGGTTTTTATCACATGTGAATGAAAGTCCCGAATAAGACCCTAAAATTTATGTTTTTTTAAAATGGCTCCTCAACCTGAATAATGCAGAAAATATTATTCAGGTTAATAATTTATCCGGATTTGACCATTCTGATAAATTATCTTGTCTGATCAATAATCTTATTAATACTTATGAATTTTTATCTAATTTAACCGATTGGTTTAGATTAGGAATGTTTTATTCAGAATTAAATGTATTTTTATTGATTCTTTTTTTTTAAAATAAATCCTACCCCAAAATACCTCCATTATACAAAATATAAAATATTACCACCGATAAGAGATATAGGATCTTTGAAAGTAAACGATTAGTTAAGGCTAATTTTATAACGGGCAGGGGATACTTCGGTGTTCCCCACCAGAAACATGGAGGTAATATGAGTGTTACTAAGATCAATGCTAACATTCAGGCGCTTGAGTCCCTGATGACTCTGAACAAAATCAATAACAGAATGTCTGTTCACCAAATGCGTCTATCCACAGGAAAAAAAATCAATTCAACGGAAGAAGATCCTGCTGGATATCAGTTAGCACAAGGGTTAAGAAGCAGAAAACGCGGACTGGACGTGGCTTTGCAAAATGTGAGCAATGCGCAAAACATTTTGAATGTTGCAGAAGGAGGATACCAAAACCAAATGGATATTCTTCAGACGATCAAAGAAAAAGCAACACAGGCTGCCGACTATTCTCTTTCCAGTTCCCAGCGTAGCGCTATTAACGACCAGGTTACTGCTTTGTTAAATGAAGTGGACGCGATTCAAAGCGAAACAACATTTAATGATCAGAACCTGATTGATGGTACATTTGCCGGTGAGTTTCAGACTGGAGAGGGTGCAGATGATAATCTGTCTGTTGCGCTTTCCGATTCCGATTCAGCGGCCTTGAGTATCAATAGTATTGACTTGTCGACGGCAAGTGGCGCTAGTTCTGCTATTTCAACCGCAAGTAGTGCAATCGATTCGCTTGCTAGTAATTTACAGTCGATCGGTGAATACAAAGCAAGATTATCATCCAAAGAGAACACTTTATCAGTGGCTTCTACAAATACAGAAGCTGTCAGAAGTTCTGTTGAAGATGCTGATTTTGCAAAAGAACAGATGGAAGTAATGAAATTGCAGATCATGCAGCAGACCGCGGTATCGTCGTTTGCTCAGGCCAATTCTTCTCCCCAGGTTGTTCTTTCTCTTGTAGGGTAAACTATGTAAAATGATTTGTGGGGCAGGCAATTTCTTCCTGCTCCATTTTTCTTAACCAATTGTTATAGGTAGATCTCGGAACACTAAAAAGTGTGGCATGAAAGTTGAAAAAAAGAAAATCAGAGGAAAAAAATGAGAAAAGATGTAATGACAAAGAAAAAGAAAAAAGCAAATCCCTATCTGGCACAAAAAATCATGACCGCAAGTCCGGAACAGCTGATTTTATATATTTATGATGCCTCAATTTCTGCTTGTGGCAGAAAAAATCAGGCTCGTGCAGCTGAAGCGATCCAGGAACTGATTAATTCTCTGAATTTCAAAGAAAAGAAAGTTGCCACAACTTTCTACAACATGTACCAGTATATTTTAAATCTGGTTCATGACAAAAATTTTGAAGAAGCTCAGGTCTTATTACGTGAAATCAGATCCACCTGGGCAAAAGCAATGAAATTAAATTAAAAGGTTGACCAAAAATGTTAGATGCATTATCAGGATCAAGTAATCAGTCCAATATAGATCGCTATGTCGAGCTGGCGATGCAGCAGGCCAGCCGTCCGAAAAATGACCTGATTACTCAGCGCGCAGAATTGAATTCCAAAAAATCCGTGCTGTCCAAACTGGATTCTAAACTCTCCTCTTAAAATCCAATTGCTCAGAAATTAAAT
>CAYTLS010000185.1:0-5352 GCA_964438745.1 uncultured bacterium | reverse complement strand
ACTTTTTAAAGGACGATAAACGACTTGTATTCTACTTGAAATCAGATCCATTACTTCTGTGATGATCCAAAGATTATTTGTGAGAATAGGATAACCCGATGCTATGTAATCATTTGTCAATACATCTTAAAAATTTTATTCCCCGTACACTGTATGTTGAGTAGGTGAAACCACTAATCTCACCCTCCTGGTTACGAACCAGTTTCAGTTTTGAATTATCAGATGCGAATTCATCCCTGGAGAATTGGAAAATTTCCACGGTTTCCAGGCCAATTTCCAGCATCAGCTTGCCTTCTTTTAAAAAGATGGTTGCCTGATTATTGAGTTCTTCGCTATAATATTCACCGGTGATTCGCTCTTTTTGCCGGGCTGATGGTGGAATCTCCTGGAAAGGAATATAATGGTGCCGGCTGCCATAGGAAGTATACTGGATAAATCCATTGCCCTCAATTTTAAGCTTTGTCATATAATCACCGGTACAGAATTCACTGGTATCAAAGGGTGAAATAAAATAGGAGTTCTTAAGAGATTTCAGGGTTTTAAACCCACCAAGTTCCGGCCGGACAAATGACTGATAGCCGCTGATTTTGGTGAATTGTTTACTTGCTGTCATTGGGGCAAGTTCCTGGCTATCGAATTTGTCGCTTAAATATTGGTCGCTGATTTTAAATGCATAGGGCCGGGTACTTTTACTACCGAGATTGCTGAGGGCAATTACAGCAAAATCTTCATCAGGAATGGTAATGATAAAGGCTTTGTAGCCGACATACCAACCATCATGACAGTAATAATCCAGACCACGATAATTTCCCATTACCAGGCCATAACCGTAATTACCCCTGTGGCCGTTTGTGAATTTTCCAGGGACTTTCATTCTTTTGAGAGTATATTTTCCGATCCTGTTGGATTCAAGGGCCTGTTGCCATAAAAAGAGATCCTCCACTGAGGAATAAACCGCATCATGCCCCACTAATTGATTGTTGGTCATCCAGTTCACATATTTATTGTCAACCGCTTTGTAACCGGCAGTCCTGTTTTGAATGAAGGTTTTATCGGAAATTTGAATTTTGGTATTTGTCATACCGAGAGGCTGAAAAATTTTTTTATTGACATAGTCATGAAATTTCTGCCCTGTCACTCGTTCCACAATCAATGCCAGCAGGGTGTAGGCGGAATTGGAATATTCATACTGGCTGCCCGGCGAAAAACTGAGCCCCTTTTGCCGGTGTAACATTTCCATCAACATTTTGTGGGTATACCATTGCGAAAAAGCGATATCCATCAATGGATACATATTTTCAGAATCCCGTATCCCACTGGTGTGATAAACCATCTGCTCAATTGTGATCCTTCCGTAGATTGAATCCGGTAATTCCGGAAAATAATCAACAACCAGATCAGTAGGATTAATCTGTCTATCCTGAATCAGCATGAGGATCGCTGCCCCTGTGATCTGTTTGGAGAGAGAGCCGATACGATATACTGATTCCGAAGTAGCCGGCACATTCAGTTCCAGGCTGGCCATACCAAAGGCTTTTTTGTAGATCATTTCCCCCTTTGAGATGACTGCTACAGAAATGGAGGGTGTTGTTTCATTATAATCTTTTGAGAGCAGGCTATCTATGGTTTTGTCTAAATTTTTACTGAACAATGAACCAAACATAATTAATATGATGGCTATTGTTCTTTTCATTTTAGGGTGCATTTTTATAATGTCCTTGTGTTAATTTTTATTGACAATACTTTGAATTGTTGCTTACAAACTTATTTTTTTTATTATCCTTTCAATAGCCTATCGATTATTTTGAAAGGTAAAGTTTTGCGATTTTATTGGCCAATGGCTCAACATCGGGTTCGCGCCGGTTGGTGAGGATAATGATGGTCAACTTTTGGTCTGGATACCGCTGTATGACATTGCGAAATCCACAGGTGCTGCCCGTATGCGACATGCGATAATATCCGTTGAAATCATCGATTCGCCAGCCAAATCCGTATCCCCCAATACCGGCTTCAATGTATTGGTCAAATAACTTGCGGGGCAGTAATTTTTCTGTATAGAGCGCCTGGTCCCATTTGTACAGATCCGTCACTGATGAATAGATACCGCCGTCGCCGAGAACCGCGCTGGTAATGCTCTGATCGGAAAAGACAATGGAATCGGCTGTCACATGATAGCCGAAGGCGCGGTTAGCAACCTGGTTTTGGCCTTTCACAAAAGCCACGCTTTCGGTCATTTCAAGGGGGATGAAGATATTGTTTTTGAGAAAGGATGAGTAAGACAACCCGGATACTTTTTCAATAATCTGAACCAGCATTGCATAAGCGGAATTGGAGTACCGGTACTCTGTTCCCGGTTTGAAATAGGTGCTGTCAACCTGCATCATCATAGCCTCTACATCTCTGTCATAAACTTGCTGACTTGCTGTATCGGGAATCCAGTCTTCATAATCTATTAAACCGGAAGTGTGTTGCAAAAGATGTTGAATCGTGATTTCTTTTCCATAGTCCGGAAAATCAGGGAAAATACCGGTAATGTTATCACTCAATTGCAGTTTGTTTTCTTTAACCAACAGCATGATACTCATGGCAGTAAATTGTTTGGTCAGGGATGCTAAGCGAAAGTTGCTCTCGGGTGTTACCGGACTTTGGTTTTCCAGGTCAGCCAGGCCATAGGATTTGATCACTGCCGGTGCCCCATCTTCTATTATCATAATTGAAGCGCCGGGATAGTTGCCAGTGTAATTGGTGAATAATTCATCAATTTTTGCGTCTTTGGAGATGTCACAGCCAATCATTAAGATGATCATAAAAAGCAGGCCTAAATATTTCATGGTTGCTTCCTTTATGGTTATTTACAAAAGTAATCTCTAATCATTTATAAAACAGGTAACATTTCATTTATCAGTTTAACCAAAGCGCTGAGCTGTAGTTTGTAAAAAAAACAACCCCATGTTGTGAAATACAAATTCACGTTTCAGGTTAATTCTATAATTTGATTTTACATTAGGTATTTTTCCGGTGGATGGCAACAAATAATTTGGAATTAAAAGGCCTTGTGGATAAGTTTGAGTGTTATTTAAAAATTATGATTATTGCGAAGGAAACATGTGAAAGTCATGTACAGCCCCGCTACTGTAAGCAATGAGATTTTTTCGATTATGCCACGGAAATTTTCTGGAAGGCCGGAAAAATCGTTGGAATTGCAAGTCAGGATACTTCAGATAGTCATTATTGAATTCTTTTCGAGGGACAAAAAGGATTTCTATGAAATTGATTTATTTTCTGGAAACCGTTTTTTGCAAGCGGTTTTTTTATTGTTGTATAAAATTATTTTTTTTGCTACTACTGATAGCCAGCCAATCTTCAGCAGCCATTATAAACGGTAAAGTTTCTAATATCAACGGGAATCCGATCCCTTTCGCCCATATAAAAAATATCATAACAAACCATGTCACCTTTTCTGATGAACAGGGCTATTTTTCTATGGGTAATGGTAATCAAAAAGGGGATACTCTGCAGATTCAGCGAATCGGTTATCATACAAAACAAATTGTTATTACTCAATCAGACCTGACTATTATACTGGTATCCAAAAATATTAATTTACAAGCGGTGACCGTTGAAGGCAGACAAAAAAATGGATACCGTTCGACAAAGGAGTTGGTGAAGATTGAAAAGACTGCCGCGATTAAATCGATCAATCACCGTGGCATATTTTCTTCAATTCCCGGCTCTTATATCAAATCCTATGGCGGTTCTGCCGGCATCAGTACATTAAGTATGGATGGCGCGCCTGCCCGGCATACAAAAATCCTGGTAAGCGGTTTTGACATCACTAACGCGCAAAACGGGCAGGTGGATTTGTCGCAATTACCACAAAATTTTGTTGAGAATATCACTTTTGATCCCTACGTCGTATCGGCTTTTGAGAATGGCGGCAGTGAAGGTGCGGTGAATATATCTCCCTGGCAGGAATCCAGTTCGGTGTATTTAGGCGCAGGCAGTTATGGGAAACAGGAATACGGACTATCATTAAGCCAGCCAATCGCTTCATTTCATCTGAATTTAATGGCCGGTCAATCCAAAGATGATGGGAACTATAGGGGCTATAATCCGGTCAGCGGTAATCGTGAGATTCGCAAAAACAATTACCTGGAGCGGCAATATCTTTCCTTTCGCCTGAATGGAGTCATCACAAAAAATATTTTTGCTAAATTACTCTATCTCTACTCCGATCAGGACCGGGGAGTGGCCGGACAGATCTGGTCGCCGACACCGGACTCCTACCGCGAGGATAGTTTTCATCTGCTTGGCACCAAACTGGGATGGGCGCTCAGAAAAGGCGCGGGCTTTTTTCAAACAACGATCAGAAACTCTAAAGACCATTATTACAGTTCACCAAAATACGGGTTCCCCTTTGACAGCAACCATGAAGTAAATACGATTCGCTATAAACTCATACAGAATCTGAATCCGGCAGAGTTTTTGAAAATTACCGTGGCCATTGCCAGCAATGATGATCGTATGAGGTCGAAAAATACCGGCAACCATTCCCGCTTATCGTGGAAATATTCCAACTCCTTCTCACTACAATTTAAAAATTTTGAGTTTATCCCCGAATATCATTTCGGTTATGCCAAGGACCTCTATGCGGAACCTACCTGGAATTATACACTTCAATATAGTTTTAACCATTGGAACTTAAACTCGGTCGGTTTTAATTATGGTCGGCATTTTTATTATCCCTCCTTCAATGATCTCTATTGGAAACCGGGAGGTACCCCGAATTTAAATCCAGAAAAAACAATCACGAAATCACTGGATCTGCAATTTTCATTACTGCAGCCACGGGATTTCAAGCTTTTATTATTTGACAAAACAAGTGAAAACCTGATCCAGTGGCTGCCGTCACAATCCTACTGGCAACCGAAAAATATTCGCGAAGCTTTTCGCCGCGGGATAAAAGCAATTTATAATTTTTCGCCTGATAAAATACCGGTCAGCGGTTTTGTCAATTATACTTACAATTTCACGGAAGACACCGATGGCAAATCACTCCTCTATTCACCGCGCCATTCCGGTGGTATCAATCTTGATGCCACCACGGAAAAATGGCAATTACATTACCATGTCCACTTCACGGATAAACGAATTGCCCGCTATTCATGGCCCGGGAATGTGATTATTGATCCTGTGACTGAACACACTGTTGGCATTTCCTATACCCATATTTTCAGCTATGGAAAACTCGCTGTTTCAGCATTGGCGGAAAACCTCGCAGATGTGGATTATGAAACCATCAAAGGCTATCCCGAACCGGGAAGAACAATAAAAATAAGAACACAATTTTAT
>CAYTLS010000184.1:0-5372 GCA_964438745.1 uncultured bacterium | reverse complement strand
ACTGCATTATTCATAAAAATATGAATAATGCCCGCTTCGCGCCGATACGTTTCCTGTGGAAACTATCGGGATTAACCTGAATATCATTCTATCCGTCAAAAGACAGGTGCTCATGAATTTTTCAAACTATTTTTTCTATTACTTATTTTGTAAACTGTTAATTTCATTGGCTTTGTTTTAAGAGTTTGAAAATTCATGAATAATTCAGGTTAAAATATTTCATCAATTTTTTTCAACAACTCCCTATTGCTGAAGGGTTTCGACAGAAAAAACAGATCGTTGTCGCCATTAATTTTTTTTCGGGCTCGTGTGCCGGCATAGCCACTGATCATCAAAACGTTTAAATTGCTATTAATTTTACGAAATTTATTGATCAGATCCACGCCATTTCCATCCGGAAGAACAACATCGGATATAATCAGATCAAAATTATAATTTTTGCGTTCAATGATTGTCACCGCCTCTTTGCAATTCTGTGCGATTTCAATCCTATATCCATATTCCAGTAACAGGTTGGCGACAAATTTTAAGACCCCCGGATTATCCTCGATTACCAGAATACTCTCATTTCTGTTCTTGACAGACAAGTTCCCTGCCTTTTGGCCGGATTCTATTTGGGTTTCCTTTCCATAAAGAGTGGGAATGTAGATATTAAAAACGGTCCCCTGACCAGGCTCTGAATAAACATTTATCCAGCCGTTATGCTTTTTAACTATTCCATAGACCACAGATAGCCCCATGCCGGTTCCTTTCCCAGCTTCTTTTGTCGTAAAAAAGGGATCAAATATTTTATTTACAATTGACTGATCGATCCCGGTACCCTCATCTTCAATACTCATTAAAACATAATTTCCAGGCGAAGAATGTGATATTATAGATTGGTTTTGGTTTGTAATCGTTACATTTTTTGTTGATAATATTAGATTTCCACCCCCCGGCATGGCATCCCGGGCATTGGCGGCAATATTTAAAATCACTTGCTCGATATTATTTTGATCGGCCTTTATCAATTCAATATCCCGGGCCAACTGAGTTTTGATCGTAATATTTTCGCCGATCATCCGCTGGAGGATCTTTTTGATATCCTTGATACATTGGTTAATATTGACAGGCTTAAAATCCATTGCGCCTTTGCGGCTGAACAGCAACATTTTTTGGGTTAACTCTGAAGCTTTCTCCGAAGCATTGATTACATCATCGAGCAGGTCTTTGATATTCTTTGAGGATTTTAGTTTCAGCCGTATAAGTTCGGAATTACCAATAATTACCGTTAATAAATTATTGAAATCATGGGCAATGCCGGCGGCAAGATTGCCAATGGATTCCAATTTTTGTGACTGCTGCAGCTGCGCCTCCAGATACTTTTTATCAGTAATATTGCTGCAATAGGCAATATATTGATTATCAGTAAGTTTTACAGCCGACAGATCCACTTCGACCTTTTTGCCATTTTTAGTTTTCAGCGTTACTTCTTTTCTGATCTTCCCGATCTCTTTCAATTTCAAAAAAGACTCTATGTCAGGTTCATATTCAATATCTTTAATATTTTTTCCCAGAATTTCCTGTTTTGAATATCCCAACAAGTTGATGGCCGCCGCATTAACATCAATATATTGCCCATTTTGGTTAGTAACAAAAATCGCAATCGGTGAATTATCCACATAGTTTCGGTATTTTGCTTCTGACGCATGGGCTTTATTATCCAGTAATTGTTCATAAGCCAGTTTTTCCAGGATAACGGCCAGCATCTGAACGGCATTATACAGAATCATACTGAATTCACTACTGATTTCTAACGGATCAACACTAGCATACAAATGATAATAAATTTTGTTTTTGGTACCGACTTCAATTTGGCAGGAATGGCTGTCATCCTGCTCCGGAATTATGGAAAACTCATTCGTAAGTTCATTGATGGATTCTATAAATATCGATATAATTTTATCCCTGGAATGTAATTGAAAGAGTTGTCCCATCAGCAAAAAAATGTCATGCGCCAAATGCTTCATTAGACAGCCTCCGGGCGATTTCTATCCAGAAACTGGGGCGCAAATCTGGCCAAATATTTATCCGGGTCCATATAATAGGGATTTTGGGTAATGATTCCACCATTTATTGTAAAGGGATGGGTTTTCAGGACATTCATGATTGTATTGCCGGAAAATTTAGTCACATTGTACATACAGATACTGATCCAGGGTTTGCCCGGAATAAAGTAGTTCAGCCGGGATTCATAGGCCATCAGGTGCTCTCTGCCGGAAATTGTATCATCAAGCGCCCAGACCATTTCCGCTGTTGCCCGGACGTTTCGCTTTCCCTGTTTTTGGGAGTCATGAAAAAAATGGTTTAAGCCGTCATCCATATCCCAGGGAGAAAATCTGCCGGTGGGGTAATACAGAGTTCTTGTGGAAGATAGAGATATTTTGTCAGGATTTTTCATTTCTTCATTACACTGAGGGCAGTAGTTGGAAAATTTTTTGAAAAAATCTTCTTTTGATCGTTCCGCCGGACAATAGAGTATAAGATCATTTTCTTTTAATCCTTGATTAAAATAACCAAAAATTATTTCATCTCTCTCCTGTTCCGTTTCATATAAACAGGCAATATGCAGGCCCCAGTTGCATTGGTAATTTCCAAAGCCCATATTTACTTTTTCCTGATCTGATGTTTTGATGTACATTATTTCTCCTAAGTTGAAAAAATTTCATCCAATAGGCTGGAAATTTCATTGATTGTTATCGGCTTTGTGACAATTGCGTAAATACCGGCATCTTCCTGCTCCTCTATAGTAACCTTATACCCATATCCGGTCATCATTATTACTGGCAATTTTGGATTTTTATGATGTATTTTCTTTGCAAGAGTTAAGCCAGTCATTGCCGGCATGGTCAGGTCAGTGACAACCAAATCAATTTTGTCCGGATTATCCAAAAAAATCTGATATGCAGCGACAGAATTGTTCACCGCCAAAACCTCATATCCTAGGATTTTCAATAACTTCGTCATGGTTTTTGTGACACTGGGCTTATCATCCACCAGAAGTATGACTTGCTGATTTCCCTGGATTATTTTAGAAGCCTTATTTTTTTCTGCTTTCTTTTCTTTGACCACGGGAAAATAAATAAAAAAGGTGGAACCCTCTTGCGGCTGCGACTGTACGATGATCTCACCTTTGTGATCACTAACAATTCCATGGGCAACGGAAAGTCCCAGGCCTGTGCCACTGCCGACTTCTTTTGTTGTGAAAAAAGGATCAAAAATTCGCTCTTTTGCAAATTCATCCATGCCAATTCCTGTATCAGCGATAGCCACCTCTATATATTCTCCGGGGGACAGTTCCAGAAATTCCCGGCTTTCTTGCTCGGAAATCATGACCTGTTTTAGTGTGATATTTAATTCACCGGCTTCCCCTTCAATAGCCTGGTAGGCATTGTTAATAATATTTACAAATACCTGATGTACCTGGGTAGCGTCGGCCATGGATTTTTCAATCTCATCGTCGATCTGATGATTGATTTGTATGGTACTGGGAATAATAGGCCTGAGCATTTTGATAACTTCTTTGAGAATTACATTGATATAAACCGGCTTTTTATTTTGCTCTGATTTGCGACTGAAATTCAACATCTGTGAAATCAATTCTTTGGCATGGAGTGCTGCTTTATGTATTTCATTGATATTTTCATAATTGGAGTTTTCAGGATTAAACCTGTTTTTTAACATATCGGAATATCCCAAAATCGGTGTTAACAAATTATTAAAATCATGAGCAATTCCACCGGCCAGGGTGCCTAATGTCTCAAGGCGCTGTGACCGTTCCATAATTTCTTCCATCTTTTCATGTCTGGCTTCGGCTGCTTTTTTTTCAGTGATATCGATCACAAAAGCCAGTATCCTGCCGACCGATAACTTCACCGCATCTATGGATAAAATTTTGATCTCACCGGTCTTATTGATGTGTCTTATTTCGCCGGAAGATCGCCCTTCATGCAGAACCTGCTGAAAATGTCTTTGATTTTTTTCCCTGTCATCCTCAAAGATAATATCATCAATGGTTAATCTGCACAGTTCTTCACGGCTGTACTTCAGCATTATTGCAGCAGCTTTATTAGCATCGAGAAATTGTTTTTGATGATTGACCACAAGAATACCAACCGGCGCGTTTTCCATATAACTTTTAAATCGTTTTTCGCTTTCCTGAATTTTTCGCAGGTAACGATTTTTCTCGGTTATATCCTGTCCAATACTGGTGACACTTTCAAAATTGCCGCTGCTATCATAAAAAACAGTATTGTTCCACAGAATATCATATTGGACACCATTTTTGGACTTGATGGGATTTTCATAATAGGTCGGCGCTTTGCCGCTTCTGAGGACTTCAACGAAGACTTCTTTTTCCAAATGTTCCTTTTGATCATCCGGAATAAATAAATCAAACCAGTTTTTACCGTTCACCTCTTCCCGCTTCCAACCCGTCAGTCTGATTAAGTAATCATTACAAAAGGTAATATTCCCGTTTCTATCCAGATTGATTGCGATGAGTTGCATATTTTCCAGTAATGTCACAAATTTTTTCTGAGATTCGAGAAAGGATTCAGTGGCTTTCTTTTTCTCGTCAATATCCAAAATAACGCCGATTAACCGTATAACTTCACCCCTGGTATCTCTTTGGGCGGCAATAAAAATATCCGACCAGAAATACTGGCCATCCTTTGTTATATATCGTTTTTCCAGGTTAAAATTATCCTTTTTGTTTTGAAAGATCAGATCAATTTGTTCCAATTCCTGTTTTCGGTCATCCGGATGTGTGAATTTGCTGATTGGTTGGCTTATTATTTCTTGTTGCTTATATCCCAGCATATCCGCAAAACTTTTGTTGGCCTCCAGAATAAAACCATGAGGAGCACAGATCACAATACCAACATGTGAAAATTTAAATATGGACTTGAATTTTTCTTCACTTTCGCGCAGGGCAATTTCAAACTTTTTCTTTTGATTGACATCGATCGTCATACCAATCAAAAGATCAATTGTATTTTGTTTATTTTTTCGTGCGGCAACGGATATATCTACCCAGACTTCCTCACCTTCTTTGCTGATATAACGTTTTTCCAACCGATAAGAATCCCGTTCGCCGGCTAGAACTTGACGGTACAATCGCAGTTCCCGCTCAATATCATGGGGGTGAGTGATTTTTTGAAAATTTAATTTCAACAGTTCCTCCTTGGAATAATTTAACATCTCCAGAAACTCAGGATTGGCGTCAATGATATTGCCTTCCAAATCACTCAGAGCAATGCCAATATTGGAATATTGAAATACACTTTTGAACTTCGCCTGACTTTTACTCAGCGCCATTTCCATATTTTTTT
>CAYTLS010000183.1:0-5380 GCA_964438745.1 uncultured bacterium | reverse complement strand
AACTTCGGAACCCAGTGAGTTGATAAAATCTCTGACACCTGTGGCTGATTCCGCTCAGGATTTTATGGCACAGTTTGGATATTACCTGATTTTGCTGGCGGCTATGCTCGCTTTTGTATCCACGGCAAATGCCGGTGTCATGTCAGCTTCCCGATACCCGGTAGCCTTAAGTAATGATAATCTTTTGCCCACTTTTTTCCAAAAGGTCAGTGAGCGGTTCAAAACCCCGGTAATGGCGATTCTGGTGACCGGCATGATCATATTTCTATCCCTGTTACTGAAGCTTGACACCTTGGTAAAAATTGCATCATCCATCATAATTTTTTCCTATATTCTCACAAATGTCGCTGTGATCATTATTCGTGAGAGCGGAATTCAAAATTACAAGCCCAGCTTTAAAGTGCCCTTTTATCCCTGGACCCAAATTGTTTCAATTATATTATTTATTCTAATGTTGCTTGAAGTGGGAATAGCGGCCATGGAAACCGTGGCAATAATTGTCATACTGAGTACGCTGATTTACTTTTTTTATGGTAAAAAGCGGTATAACAAGGAATATGCGCTATTATATCTGGTGGAAAGAATTCTAAATAAAAAAATCACTTCCAATGATCTGGAGCAAGAACTGAAAGAAATACTGCACTCCAGGGATAATATAAAAGCAGACCGGTTTCATAATCTGGTTATGAATAGTGTTGTCTTCGATCTGGAAGAAGAGATGGATTATAAGGCGCTTTTTCAGAAAATTTCCGATAAGTGGAATAATGAACTCAATATAAAAAACCAAAAGTTAATGGACCTTTTAGAAGAAAGAGAAAAAGAATCCAGCACGGCACTTTCTTCCTTTTTGGCCATTCCTCATATCATCATCAACGGGGAAAAACTGTTTAAAATGTTGATCATCAGAAATAAGCGGGGGGTGTATTTCAATGATAAAAATGATGCTGTAAAAGCGATCTTTATTCTGATTGGCTCCAAAGATGAGCGGCAGTTTCACCTGCAGGCCCTCTCTGCAATTGCCCAAATTACACAAAATGAAAAGTTTGAACAATTATGGATGGCTGCCAAAAATAAAGAAAACCTGAAGGATATTTGTTTGCTCAGTGATCGTAAAAGAATGTAACCCTTGCATTCGATTTAGCACTATTTTTGCAATTTTAATACTTTCGAAGCAAAAGTATTAAAAATTGGATAGACGATTGAAAACTAAACTAACAATCTTATTGATATTACTGGTTCTTGTATTGGCCGGCACTGCTAATGAAAAACCTGCTGAAGATATTGATCAATTGGTCACTAAGGCCAAAACCATGATGGATATCACTGAAAGGGGCCAATTATTTTATAATTTAAACCGGATAATCATTGTGGCCAGAAATTCCGGCACCGCGAAAATCTATCGCGATGCTCTCTATGAAGTGGCCAATATCTATAAAAAAATTGGGTTACTGGACTCAGCCCGTCATTATTTTGATTTAACAATGGATATGAATTTTGAAATGAATGATTCACTTGGAATTGGGATGGTGAAAAATCAATTGGGTGACCTTGCCCGGTATGAATCGAGACCTCAGGAAGCCCGTCAACTTTTTATGGAAGCCATCGGCATTCTTCAAAACCAAAAGGATAAGCGAGAACTGGGAAAGGCTTTCAATAACCTTGGCGCTATTTATGTTTCATGGGGTGAATATAATAAGGGCAATCATATGTTTCTGAAAGCCCTTGATAATTATATGGCCGCCGGATATCGGGAAGGAATTGCCTGGTTACAATTTTCCATGAGCCAATTGTATAAAAAAATCGGTGAATATGAACAGGCCCGTATTTATACCAAAAAATCGCTGCGATTATATGAACAAATGGCAGCCAGGAATGGGGATAGTACCGGTGTGCGTATTTGTTATTCACAATTGGGATTTCTATTTACCCATCATTTTGACAGTTTGGAAAAAGCGCTGGATTATCAAAAATGGGTTTTACAAATGGCCAATAAAACCGGTGTTCTAGCTGTTAAAGCCGATGGGAATAATGGCCTTGGTCAGGTCTATTATAAAATGAAGAAATATGATCTTGCAAAGAAGTACATAGAAAGAGCACTAATCCTAAGATATGAAGCAAACATTAAAACCGGTGTTTCGAACAATCTGAAATTTCTTGGCTACATTGAAAGGGACCGGGGAAATTTTGAAAAGGCAAGAGATTATTTTACAGAAGCGATCCATGTTGCAAATTTGAACCAAAAGAAAGCTGTTCGAAATGATGTTTATCGCGCTTTTTCATCGCTTTACAAAGAATTACATGATTATGAACGGGCACTTATCTATATGAAAAAGCATTTAGCGCTCAAAGACAGCATTTTGAGTACTGAAATCGCCAAACAAGTCGCCTCAACACAATTGCAGTTTGAGGTGGATCAAAAAACACAGGAAAATAAATTTCTAATACAGCAAAATAGAATTCAGGAACTTCAGATACAAAAAAGCAGACTGTTAAGGAATTCTCTGATTGCAATAGTGATTGTGGTTCTTATGATTAGTTTGTTTACCATTTATCTGATCCTGAAAGAGAGGCAGATAAAAACGCTCTTTGGCCTGGTCCCAATTTGTACCAGTTGTAAAAAAATCAGGAACGACAGTGGGTATTATGAACAACTGGAAGAATATATTTCTGAACATTCCGAGGTAAGTTTCTCTCATGGGATTTGTCCCGATTGTATGGAAGAACTCTACCCTGATCTGTATGAAAAAATGAAAAATAAGCGTAAGAAAAAAGATTGATTCCGGCAGCAAATATCTTAATAATGAATGAAAAGATTGGATAGGATATTGAATAAGATTTTAAGTATAATAATAATATTTTTAGGATTAATTTCAGCAAGTTTTGGTGAAAACCGGGAGACTGAGTATTATTCATCCCTGATCCGGGACTATCTGGAAAAAGCCCGGTTTTTCACTTATAAATCAAACGACAGCCTGAAGTACTATTCTGAACTTGCTTTAAAAACCGGAGAAGAATCGGGCAGTCTTCCAATAAAAAGGGATACCTTTTATGAAATAGGCTATATTTATGCAAGAATTGGTATGCTGGAAGACGCATTTGGGTTAATAAATAAATCTAAAGGAATCAGTGTCGCGCGGGGAGATTCCATTGAAGTCGGGAAAGCGATCAACCAAATTGGTTATATTCACTGGAACCGTTCCAAACATCTGGAAGCAAAAG
The DNA here is from genome assembly GCA_964438745.1 of uncultured bacterium. GTDB lineage: Bacteria > Fidelibacterota > UBA2242 > UBA2242 > JAFGTP01 > JAFGTP01. Next base: position 2,161 of record CAYTLS010000183.1, on the reverse strand, counting down.
AAGCCTATATAACCGCCATTAATATTCACCAAAAATATGGCGATAAGAAAGAATTGGGACGGGCGAAAAACAATTTAGCAAATCTCTACCGGCGATGGGGAGATTATGAAAAATCCATAAAGTTATATCTGGATGCATTGGACTGTTATATTGAGAGTGGCTTTACAGAGGGTGTGGACTGGCTCCAGTTTTCAATGAGTCTTTTGTATAAACGAATAGGTGAGCCGGAAGAGGCCCTGAAATATGTCAAAAATTCTTTGAAAATGTATACAGATTTAGCGAAGGAAAATAAGATAGTTCCGGTATAAAAATCTGTTATTCACAACTGGGTTTTTTATACACTCATCATTTTGACAGCCTTGAGAAAGGGTTGAACTATCAGTTGGAATCATTGCGGCTCTCCAGAAAAGTTGGCATTAAACCGGTAATAGCCGACGGTTTAACAGGGGTTGGACAGACATATTATAAAATGGGACAGTTGGAATTGGCCAAAGAAAAATTGACCGAAGCTTTTCAAAAAAGAATGGAATCGGGGATCCTTAGCGGGGCTGCCAGCAATTTAAAATTTTTGGGATATATTGAACTTGATCAGGGAAACCATGACGAAGCGCGGTCCTATTTCATGCGATCAATCCAACTTGCCCGGAAAATGAACAATACTGTCATTCGTAATGATATCTATCGTATCTTATCAAAATTATATGCCGAAACCGGAGAATATGCCCGGTCGCTGGAATTTATAGAGAAGCATGTTGCCTTAAAGGATTCTATTTTGAGCAATGAAATCGCTAAAAAAATTGCTTCTACCCGACTGAAAAATGAAATGGAGAAAAAATCCCGGGAAAATGATTTTTTAATCCAACAAAACAAAATCCAAAAACTACAAATTGACAGGGTCAGAATAGTTCGGAATTTTTTAATCATGATCATTGCTATTTTCCTGTTGATCATCATTGGCGTGATTTTTCTCTATAGAAAACAAAAACAGATCAAAACACTAAAAGGACTCATACCGATCTGTGCTAATTGCAAAAAAATCCGTAATGATGAAGGATATTACGAACAAGTCGAAAAATATATATCAGACCATGCAGATGTGAATTTTTCCCATAGTCTCTGCCCGGACTGCACAAAGCAAAACCGTTCGGAAAAACCGGAAAAATAACAGGCTATTTCCTTAAAAAAGTATTGATAGCATCGGCAAATTTTTCAATGTCACAGGAGGGAGCCAAATGTCCGCATTCATTGGATAATATAAGCAGTTCCGCTCCGGTTAAGGTAGAAAATTCAAGAGCTGGCTGAGGATTGACAAGTTGATCGGAATCGGAAACAATGACGAGCATGTCGGCGGTGATTTGTTGGGCTGCTTTTTTCAGCGAGTGATCAAAAGACCGGGTGATATCATGCTGCAACATGGCATTGATTTGACTTAGCCGGTTCTCCAGTGTAAAAGGAGCGCTTTCAACGGCGGTAAAATCAGCATAATATTCGCTGAACGCATCACTATCAATCTCACGACACAGATGATTTTGTGTTTTGCCGGCATAGGTGGTCAGGAGATTGATGATTCGTTGTGTTTTACCACCTGGAATATCATAGTCGTCATGAAGCAAAATAATCTCTTTTTCCAAATTTAACCAAAATTTATCCGAGGAAGACAGGGCCGGAGAGCAGACATAGGGAATGGCTTTTTCTGCCAACTCAGGATAACTGACCAGCCATTGGAACGCCTGGAAACTACCCATTGAGCCACCGACAATTCCATAAATATTATCGATACCCATAACCCGGGTTAGCATCCTATGCTGGGCATGCACCATATCTTCGATTGAAAACTGAGGAAGAGTCCCCTGGTAATTTGACGGCGAACTTGACACGCCATTTCCCAGTGCGTCGATTGCTATGATCAAAAAGTCTTCAGGATCTACGATCTTATGTGTTTCAATTGCCGTGATAATATGTTCTGATGTGCCACCGAACCAAGTCGGGTAGATGATGATATTAGAAGAATCACTGTTCGCAGTACCAATACTGCGATAGCCGACAGTACAATTTTGGATAACATCTCCTGAGACAAGTTTAAAATTGCCGAGATCGGCAAATTGCTGTATTGCCTCGCCAAAAAGGGAACTAAGACAAACCAGAAATATAAGGATAATTT
>CAYTLS010000182.1:4241-5393 GCA_964438745.1 uncultured bacterium | reverse complement strand
TTTCAAGCGCACTATTGGTATAGCGAACAGAAAAACCGAAAAAATCATTAAACCCATCAGCTTCACTGGCAACATAGATGAAAGAACCCGCCTGAGCAACCACTGCCGGAAAAGAAAATTCTTCTCCATCAGAACCCCCGCCATTATTTGCTGAGCCAAGACCATAGTTACTAAGATTTGAAATATTATTAATGGCGTAAAGTTCGACAGCTTTTGGTATACCGCCACTGAGTGGCCCATCAATGACACCGGTGATGATCAGGTCAGAGGCCAGTACACCTGTGGCAAAGGATAAAATAATGATAAATAAAAAAAATCGGTTTGTGACTTTCATTTTTGTTGTATCTCCAATAGATTCAGGTTTATAAATAAACAGACGAATAATATAAAGTCAAATCCGACCATATCAAAATGCAATTTTGGGATGAATAGGGAGCATTTTGTCATCTTAAAAACAAAAATAAATTTATATATGGTGTTTTTGTTATTAGTAATTAAATCTTTTATCATTTAGATTATTCATGTAAACAATAACATTGAGAGGAAATTATGAAGAAAATTAGTGGTTTATTTGCTCTGATTCTATTGGTATCCAGTTTAAACGCGCAGGTTTACAATACCAGTACTATATTAAATAAAGGAAAATTTTCTGCAGTTGGTGCGCCGGTTTTTTATGATGGTGGATCAATGGTCTTAGGAAAATTGGGGTATGGTGTGAAACGCGGAACAGATATGGCAATCACCATGGGATTTGGTGATGTGTCGTATATCGGACTAGATTTTGAAAAAGTGTTTGGCGAAGACCTGGATAATTTGATAATCTCTTTCAGTGGCGGCGCCCATTACAGTGATGGCGTTGGCCTGGATGGTACTATGAACCTTACGATTCCCCTGGACCGTAATTTTTATTTATATGGCGGACTGGATCTGGATGTGATTTTGACAGATGGCTCAGGGATGCCGGTCTACTTTTTTATTGGGGGAGAGTACTATTTACAGCAGAAAATATCCCTGATCACGGAAGCCGATCTGGGAATTAATGATGCCGGTAATCTGTTTGGTGTTGGTTTATGCTTATATTTTAAATAATAATTGTATCACTCCTTCGGAGTTTTTCCTCAGATTGATAGTTTTGTTATAAAAATGTCTTCC
>CAYTLS010000182.1:0-4141 GCA_964438745.1 uncultured bacterium | reverse complement strand
ATATCCAATCCACCAATATAATTAACTCCGAAGGAGTGACATAGCAGCTGCAATTTATCCTTTGGTAGGTTTTACCATTTCCAGTTTATTGTGTCACTCCTTCGGAGTTTTTCCTCAGATTGATAGTTTTGTTATAAAAATGTCTTCCCTTCGGGAATAAAATGATGATATTCCGGGTAATCCCGGTAGTTATCGATATAACATCCGGTCTCTGCCGGATTGAAGACGCGTCTTTTGACGGAAGCAACATCTGACTTTTTGATGGAAGTAAGAACCGGCTTTTTGACGGAAGGAAACGTATTAGCGCGAAGTTGATATTGTACATATTTTTATGATTAATGAAAATTAAACGCCCCAATTTTAGATTGAGATACCGACCTGGCCAATCTATCAACATTTTAACGGATTCAACATCATTTTTTACCTATAGTTAATAGTTTTGAGTCCTCTATGTTTATTTAACCTAGAGAAGATAAATTTGAAAAATTCCCGAAGGGAAGACAGTATTGTAATATCCAATCCACCAATATAATTAACTCCGAAGGAGTGACATAGCAGCTGCAATTAAATCATCAAAAAACAAAATCAATACAAACCGCGTTCTACAACCGAATACAATCTTTATAATTTGTTTACACCCCATTCATTCTAAAACCCTATCTTTCCTCTTAAGATTTACTATTTACAGAGTAGAAGAACGCTATTAATGAACAATTAACTGACAGTTTACAGATTGTTCATACTGTTTCTTTAAACTCTGGCGGGTTGAAAAAATAAACAGAAGGGTAACAGAAATGAAAACGAACCTCAAATTTTTAATTGCTTTACTAATCTTGATGACATCCATTCTTTTCGCTCAGGATGGAATGATAACCGGACGTGTAATTGATCAAAATTCCGGCGATGCATTAATGGGCGCGAATGTAATCGTAGAGGGGTTAGGGGCCGGTGGCGCGACCGATCTTGATGGTGTTTACAGAATTTATAATCTCACGCCGGGAACCTATAACCTAAAAGTCTCTTATATTGGATATCAGAGCAAGAAGGTTTCCGATGTTGTTGTTAATGCAGACCAGGTGACAACACTTGATATTGTATTATCCACAGCCAGCCTGGAAATGGAATCTGTTGTAGTGGAAGTAGAAGCCAAAAAAACCGGTGATACTTACCTGCTGACTAAACAAAAAAACTCCCGCAATGTACAGGATGGTATCAGCGCTGACCAAATGTCAAAAAATGGTGACTCTGACGCAGCCGATGCAGCCAAAAGAATTGTAGGGTTATCTGTTGTGGATGACAAAACAATCGTGGTTCGTGGGCTCAGCGGTCGCTATACTCAGACCCAGGTAAACAACGCGCCGATGCCCAGTCCTGATGCCGATAAAAGCGATGTGCCATTGGACCTCTTTCCATCGGCACTGCTGGAAAGCGTAACCGCTAAAAAAACCTACACGCCGGATATGCCGGGAGTTTTTGCCGGTGGTAATATCAATATTAAAACCAAAGCCTATCCTGACAATAGAATCTTTAAAACCAGTTTTTCTCTCAGCCAAAAATCCAAAATCATGGGTGAAAACAACTTTATGCAGTTTGGCGGCGTTAACAATTACTGGGGTTACGATAATGTCAGAAAAATGCCGGACGTAATTCCTATTGATGCAAAATTGTCAGAATGGAATGCTGATCTTGCTGAAAATGCCGGTGAAAGAAAAAAGATACTTGGTCAGGTGGGAAGAGAATTCAATACTGATTTTATTCCCAATTATAAAAAAACAACTCAGCCTTTTTCTTTTGGATTGAGTTTTGGTGATCGCTACGTCCTTTCAAAGAATTTTGAATGGGGCTTTTTTACAAACAGTACTTTCTCTAATAGTTTCGGATACAATGAAGAAGAATCAGCAAAATACGCGGTAACCAATGCTGGTCTCGACAATATGATGGGATTCGATAATGAATCATCCTCATATTCAACCAACCTGGCTTCTTCTGTCAGTACCGGTCTAAAATTATTTAACAGCCACAAACTGAGTTTACATTACATTTATACTCATAATTCTGAAGATAAATCCAAAATCGGGCGTGGCTTTGCGAACCAGTTTGATGAAGGACTCTTCCTGAAAAGCTATTACATCGAAAAAACCATTCATAATTATACCTTCAATGGTGTGCATAACTTGCAAAACTTTCTGAATAGTGACGTTGAATGGTCTTATGCTTTTGGTCGCTCAAAACTTTACCAGCCCGATGAAAAGGGAATTAACCTCAGACAGAAAAGAGGCGAAAATGGCGAATACCTACAGATGGATATTTATTCCTGGAGTGCCGGTACTCGAAAATTTACCGATGGTGAAGATAATAATGATAACTTTGATATTAAATATTCTACCCATTTTACAGACCGTTTCGGCAGTAAATACAAACTGAATGTTGGTGGCAGAATACAATCCAAAGACAGGGCCTTTGCCAGTCGAAATTTTTATCATAAATATGCGACAAAATGGTATACAACTGCTATTCCTTCAGATATTACTGTCTTTGAAAATGAAGGAATGATCGGTAGTACCCTGGTTGACAGCAATTACTATTCAATTGATGCCGATGGAAATGTTGATCCGGGGCTAATCGTTGTAGAAGATACACGCAGCAATGATGCTTACAAAGCCGATGAAGCCATTAATGCCAGTTACTTCATGATCGATATACCACTGAGTTTTGGCTATTTTGCTCCCCTTAGAAACATCAGATTTGTATCCGGTGTCAGAAGAGAAGAGTACCAACTGGAACTGAATCCTTATGACCCGGTAACCGGTGACAGGTTTGTCAGTAATATTACCGGCGATACGCTTTTTTCTGAAATTGACGAAACCAAATACCTGCCCTCTTTTAACCTGATCGGAAAATTTAGTAATGATATCAATGTCAGAGCCTCTTATTCACGAACTGTCGCCAGGGCGGAATTCAGAGAAATTGCTCCTTTTGAATACCAGGCTTTTTATGGCGGCGACGTGCTGGTTGGCTATCCACATTTGAAAACTACTGATATTTACAATTATGACCTGCGTTTTGAATGGTATCGCAAAGCCGGTGAAGTATTAGCCCTGAACTTTTTCAAAAAAGATTTTAATAATCCCATCGAAGTATCCCTGATTGAAACTTCCGGAAAAGTCTACAAAACCTATCAGAATGCAAAAAGCGCGGACAATTGGGGCCTTGAATTTGACTCCAGGTTCGGCATTCCTGTGAAACTGGGAAAATTGACCGGTTCCTTTAATTTTACCTGGACGCAGACTGAAGTGTCGGTCAGTGACAGTGTCAAGATGTTTACCGGAATCGTAGTAGAAAATGAAGCCACTTCCAAAAAACGCGCTCTGCAGGGACAGTCTGATTTTGTCATGAATGCCGGGTTGTATTACAACAACCTGAAAGGATTTAATGCCGCGCTTTCCTATAATTTTTTTAGTAAACGGACAGCAGCCCTTGGTGTTAGTGGAATTCCTGATGAATATGAATTTCCCTTTCATTCTCTGAATCTGACAGCCAGTAAAAAAATCAACAAACTGAAATTTTCCGCAAAAGTTAAAAACCTGCTGAATTCTGATATTAAGTTTGGTATGGAAGACGAACTCAATAACGACAAAATTAAATATACCAGAATATATTCACCCGGCATGTCTTTTAGCCTGGGTGTATCATACGACTTATAAAATTAAAAAATAGAGATGTGGATTTTATAAGTTTTTGGATTATAACTAACTAAAAAGGAGATGTAATGAGAAAAATTTTTGTGACTATGTTATTCCTGGTGAGCCTGATTGCCATGGCATTCGGACAAACCGAGATATCCGGTGACATTACTGAAGATGTTACCTGGTATGCCAACCAGGATTATTTAATGACCGGTCAAATTTTTGTTAAAGATGGGATTACTTTGACAATTGAACCCGGTACAGTAATTAAAGCAACTCAGGATGATGGCGCCGGTCTTGCACCTGCCCTTGTAATTGAAAGAGGAGCGAAAATTATCGCCAACGGTACTAAAGATATGCCGATTACTTTCACTTCCAATCTTCCGGAGACAGAACTTCCCGCCAGGGGTACCTGGGGTGGTTTGATCATCCTTGGCAGCGCACCAACTAATAAA
>CAYTLS010000181.1:1252-5400 GCA_964438745.1 uncultured bacterium | reverse complement strand
GATTAAAAAAGAACATCAGAATCTGGGCAATCTGACCACAAATTTTCGCGGCAATTACGGTAAAACCAATCATAAATCGCGAATTTATATGACCACCCGGGAAGCCTGGAATAAACAACCGGTCAACCGCTTTATTTTTGATCTGTCCAATCAATATATTGATCTGAAATCGGGTGATGATTATCCTTCTTTTTCAGAATTGAGTTTGTACGGCAACCGGGTGCGGGGGCTGGAAACCAAAGTTAACCGGGGGTTCTTTAATCTGGATGTTGTCTGGGGCTATTCGAAACGGGATATTCGCGGCACTATCACCGACACGCCCGATACATTGGAAAAAATGCTGCAATTTACCCGCAGCGGATATACCTTCCAGCAAAAAGTATTGGGGATCAAGCCTTCCTTTTATTTTGGCAAACATGTGAATGTCGGACTTATTTTTCTCAAGGCCAAGGATGATACGGCATCGGTGGCTCGAGAGCTTGGTAGCGTTGAACTCACAGATGGGATTAATATCACCATGCCGGAGAAACCCCGGGAGTCAATAAATATGGGCCTGGATCTGAATATCAACCTAGACCGGAAACGCGTGATTTGGCAGAGTGAAATCGCGTTGTCGGAAACCAATACCAACATCTATGGTGGCGCGCTGTCGCTGAAAGAGATGGATACTTATTTTGAAAATGATAGTATTGCAGATGACACGATATCCATCAGCGATAATAATAAAATTGCCATTAGTGATATTCCCTTTGATCCGGAGCGGTTGGATTGGCTTTTTACCATCAATCCGCATCTGGAGCCGCTCTTGCCGATCGTGCCGGACTCCGCCGGAAATATCGGCTTCGATGAAATCTGGAATATGCCGGCCTTATCGGTATTGACCAAACTAAAGTTAAATTACTTTAAAAATTATGTCATTATAAAATATAAAAAAATCGGACAGCAATATAATTCCCTGGTTAACCCTTATTTACAAAAGAATTTCCAGGAGTTTCAGATCGAAGACCGGGTGCGCTTTTATGAAGACCGGATCATAGCAAAAGTTGGCTATACCAATCGTATCAATAATTATTCTTTGGGAGAAACCGGTCGATATTACCGGAATGCGGTTAATTTTGGATTTTCTTTTTATTCCCTAAGTGCCCTGCCAAATATGGAGTATAATGGCTATTTTGATATTCGTGAAAATCATATTGAACAACTTGACACTTTATATATTTCCGATACAGAATATCAACTCAGGGATAGTCGAATCGAAATGGGATCCATGCGTCATAATATTTCCATGACAAAAGAACTTCACTGGCTGGATCATATCCATGTGCTTCAGTTCAATTATTCTTTTAATAACAATTCTGACAGAGTGGAAGACCGGTTGGATGATTATAATTTTGCTGCTTATCAAAGTCATATTATACGGCTGAATTACCGCCTGAATATTCTACAACGGTCGCGAATCAATCTTGAACTTCGCAACAATAGTTCCGAATTCGGTGATGACAATACGGATATTTTAGGATTTAGCGCGGCCTTTAATAATTACGAAAAACGGGAAACCTATTGGTATTATAGTCGATATGACTTTTCCAGCGCGGCGGGCTTGTACGATTTTACCAATCATAAACTGACGTCTGGAGTGAATTATAAACTTTATGATAATCATCAATTAAATGTTTATGCGAGATTGTCCTTTTTTCGGGATCAACTGAGCAAAACCAATTACACCGATTACAATCTTAATCTATCGTGGTATTATTATTTCCGATGACAAAAAATGTTAAAAATAACGTTCGAATCTATTTTCTGATTCCGGTCATTTCTACTTTCCTGGTTATCATTTTTAACCTGATCAATTTATTTAATTATCTGGAACTCAAAAGTATTGACATGCGCTTCAAGATCAGAGGCGAGCAATCGCTTTCCCATTCTGAGATCATTATTATTGCCATCGATGAACAGTCCTATGGCAGCCTGAAAGAAAAATTTCCTTATCCACGCTCTTATTATGCCAAATTAATTGATAATCTTACCGATGCGGGTGTCAAACAAATTATTTTTGATATTGAATTCACAAAGGAAGACGAAATAAATCCGGCCGATGACAAGGCGCTGGCAAAAAGTATTAAAAAATCCGGTAAAGTTATTTTGGCCGGTACGATCATACGGAATATAGAAAGACAGTATAATTATTACCTGGCGCCCACTGGTGACTTGCGGGATAAAACTCTGGCCAATGGCCTTGTCAATGATATTCATGACGAAGACGGGTTTGTACGGCGTTATAATATTTTTATCCCCTGTCAGAATAAAATTTATTATACCATCGGAACCTTGGGATATTTGGCGGAAGCGGGACTGAATCTGCGGCATCTTGATTACCATCGAAAAGGTAACTATTGTTTAATTGAGGATACGACAACAGCTGAGACTGTTTCCATCAGAACAATCCGTGAAAAATTCTGGCAGCAGCAATCATACATGATCAACTATTATGGAGCCGCCGGAAGTTTTCCCTATTACTCCTTTTCCCAGGTTTTGGATGATTCCGGTTTTGAATTGGTCAGTGAATGGGATAATGATTATATGGAAATCTGGAAGAAGAATTCCGATTTCCCGAATATTTTACGAATTAACTTCCTGAGTTCAGAAAATCAAAAAGTAGCGGAATCTTTGCTGGGTAATGAAGAAAAAGTCGAAGAAATCATTCAGCGGGAAAATCCTTTCAACAATAAGATCGCATTAGTTGGCTCTTCTTTACCGGAATTGCATGATGAACGCTATACACCTTTTTACAATTTTGAAAATGAAAACCGATTAACACCGGGAGTTGAGATTCATGCGCATGCCCTGCAAACTTTGCTCGATAGAAATTTTCTTCGGAAGACTTCAATCTTCAGTAATTTGATTGCTTTGCTGATTTTGAATTATCTGCTGGTTTTTTTTACTCAGAAATATAGACCATTAAAAGGATCGATGATCACCTTTTTGGCCTTATTCCTGTTATTTTTTGTTGGTGTGGTTTTGTTTTCAAAATTTAATTTGATCATGCCGCTGATCATGATTAATGTATCCTTGGTGTTCAGTTATTTTAGTGTACTTGGAGTGGAATTTTTTAATGAGGAAAAAGAAAAACGTAAAATCAGAAATATGTTCCAGACTTATACCAGCGCCAAGGTGTTGAAATTTTTAGAGGAAAATCCCGACAGTTTCAGTTTGAAGGGGGAGCGCCGGGAAGCCACTATTCTTTTTTCTGATATTGCCGGATTTACTACTATATCGGAGAATTTAAGCGCGGAGGAATTGTCAACCTTGCTTAACAGGTATTTGACTCCGATGACCCGGATTATGATGAAATATGATGGCTACGTGGATAAATACCAGGGTGACGGAATTATGTGTAATTTTGGGGTGCCTATCGTTGACAATGACCATGCCTGGAAGGCCTGTTATTCGGCGCTGGAGCAATTATCGGTTCTGGATACTATGGAGAAGGATTTTAAGGATGATTTTGGGTTCGGAGTGGATATCAGGATCGGGATCAACACCGGTATTTTGAGCGCCGGTAATATGGGATCGGCAGAACGCTTTCAATATTCTGTGATCGGCGATGTGGTCAACCAGGCGGCCCGGTTTGAAAGCGCCAACAAACAGTATGGGACACGAATAATGATTGGTGAGGAGACTTTTCGCAAAGCCGGTGACAGAATTGTCGCCAGAGTTCTGGATAAAATCGTTGTCAAAGGCAAAGCAAAGCCGGTTAAAGTCTATAATCTTGTAGGCCGCAGTAATGACATTTCTGATAAATTAATGGCCTTTGTTAAATTTTATAACAGTGGTATGGATGATTATTTTTCCAGAAACTGGACCGGGGCCATTGATAATTTTCAAAAAGCATTAGCAGTTCAACCGGACTATGCCACAGAATTAATGATCAACCGGACAAAAGAATTTATAAAAAAACCACCGCCTGAGAACTGGCACGGGGAATTTATTTTGACCAGTAAATAAAAGCATTATACTAATTTCCAAAAAGAATGTCTGATAGATGCATTTGAGAATTACGATGGTTCTATATTTTTAATAATTATGATTTGTCTTCCAGCAATTCAATGGGCGCGCCCTCTTCTTCAATAAATGCGACCCGTATT
>CAYTLS010000181.1:0-1242 GCA_964438745.1 uncultured bacterium | reverse complement strand
CGGAGAGTTTGGGGGAATGATAATCTTCCGTCCCTGAATTGCCTCGTCGAGATCATCAACTTCAAAAGCCGGGTGTGGGAGTTTTTTAACGAGATCAGGAAGTGGGCAGCCCTCTTCAAACCGCATCCATTCAATGCCAAATTCGCTCTCTTCATAGCCGGCATGATAGAATTTTAATTTCTCAAAGTATTTTTCATTTTTATGTTTTTTGATGGTGGGAATGCCGATATGGTGATATCTGTATTTTTTTTGATCCATGATTTTCCTGTCTTTTTTTATTTGGTAACCATAGAAAAATTGGCCGCACTGTTTTCCACCAAAGTCTGCGATGTTGGGCAAATGCGCCCATTTTTCAAACCCAAATTTTTCCAGCAGTCCGATGCTGCCATCATTGACATCCAACAAAATGGCAATTAAACTCCTGAGGTTCAAATCCGGCATTTGATTAATAACATGCGCCATTAATGATGACCCAATGCCTTGCCGTTGGTGAGTTTCTTCGATATAGTAACTGACTTCCGCTACTTGTCGAAGGGCTTTTCGACCTTTACGATAAGGGGATAGTGAAATCCAACCGAGAATTTTCCCATTCTGTTCAAAAATATAGATCGGGTAATCTTCAGGAGTATGGGCAAGCAACCATTCTTTGCGATCCTCAACACTCAAGGGCTCAGTATCGGCAGTTTGAAAACCACGACGGACTGCTTGATTATAAATCTTTACGATTGCGGGCAGATCATTTATTGTTGCGTAACGAATTTTTGACATCTGGAAGTTCCTGACATTTCAGGAGATAATTTAACATTATTTAAGCCAAAGTGTAATAATATTTGCGGTGATAATCGCTTAATTTGCCAGATATAGTTCTGTATTTTTCAGAGCGTAGACTGCAAAACTGGCCAGCCAGTGTGATCCCACATAATGCTCGCTGTCCACTTCCGGCAATGTGTATTGGAAATGTCGAATAACAGCCCTTTTTAGTGGAGCCTGCTTTTTCGCTGGAATTTTTTCTGCAATTTTCGCCATACACCAGGCGCGACTCAGGTTTAACCCGTCCAAATGTACCAGCTTCGGATCGGAGCGGTCTGACACTATTGCCGGCGATAATAAAATATGATCGGGAGCAGAAAGCATATTGGGCAGAAATTCTGCCAGCCACTGCTGATACTCGTCTGTCTGCATGATCCGGCTCATCAAACTAGCCTCCATCAATGAGGGAGACAAAAAGGCGTCACCTTCAAT
>CAYTLS010000180.1:0-5400 GCA_964438745.1 uncultured bacterium | reverse complement strand
TGTGGCGGATCAACTTGGCGTTGTACTCCAAAATGCGATTCTTTTTGAAAATCAGATCCAATCCGATCTTTTACATCAAGCACTGTATGAAATTTCTCAAGCAGTTCTGAGTACCGAATCGTTGGATGAACTATTTACATTTATTCACAAATCTATCCAACAATTGCTGGATTGTCGTAATTTTTTTATCGCACTTATCGACCCGGCTGGAAATACAATTGAATTCCCTTATGCTGTTGATAAGGAAAACGATGATTTTTACACAACTTCCATACTTCTGACAAACAACAAATCTCTTTCAGTCGAAGTAATTCAAAAGGAACAGCCATTGCTATTAAATGAATCAGAACTACAGGAGCGCTATCAAGGCCAAAAGAACAATGTATATGGTGTTGCGCCAAAATGCTGGATGGGTGTGCCCTTAGTCCTTCACAATAATACAATAGGCCTGATGGCTGCACTGAGTTATTCCGAGCCTTATGCTTATTCAGCCAAAGAAGTTTCACTTTTTGAAACTTTGGCTACCCAGATTGCGGTTGCTATAGATCGGTTTAATACCGAAAAAGCACTAAAAGATAGCGAACTGAAATATCGCCTGATTGTTGAGCGGTCTAACGACGCCATTGTCATCAGCCAGAATGACAGGTTTATTTATACTAACCAGGCATTTGCCAATATGCTCAAATACGATCAGGCAGAGCTGCAAGATGTCAGCTATCAAAACATTCATACTAAAGAGGCTGTTAATATCCTGCTTGATCGCCAGAGCAGACGTCAAAAGGGAGAAGATGTTCCCAACCGCTATGAGACATTTTTCCAACAGAAAGACGGTACGATTATCCCGGTCGAGGTCAATATCGCCATCATTGAATACAAAAATACACCCGCAACCTTTGCAGTCATTCGTGACATAGCTGAACAGAAAAAAATTCTACATGCAATGCAGGAATCTCTGGATAAAAAACACAGTCTTGAGGGATTTATACCAATATGTGCTTCCTGCAAAAAAATTCGTGATAAGTCAAAGGGAAAACAGGTTTGGGTATTTCCGGAAACTTATATTAGTGAACGGCTGCCGGATGTACAATTTTCGCACGGAATCTGTCCCGATTGCTTAAAAAATTTATATCCTAATCTTGGTGATTGAACTGAGAAACCATTCAAAATTTTTAATCATAAAGCACGTAATAATCTCAGAATCTTTAAAGTATAATTGTAGTATGAATTACCAGAGATAATGTTTTGATCTTTATCCGGTAGAAAAAATAAATACCTTCAACAGACAAAAAGTGGGAATTATCTATTAGTTTCGACTTTCTAATTGCGGATTAGAAATCCGCGCTCCACATAATCACTCATGGCAAATAAGTCCATTTCCTGACCAGCAATTCCCCACCCATTTCAATACGGATAAAATATACACCTGCGGGATTTTCATAAAATGGAATCGCAAGCGAAGTATTGCCGATTGAGGTTTTCTTGCCGGCAATCTTTTTTACCAGTCTCCCCTGCAGTGAATAAATATTGATCTGATAAGGTGTGTTGACCTCTGCATTGAGTGATAAATTCAACCGGCTATTGCCCGGATTGGGAAAAATATTGAAATCAAAGTCAGTCGGAAGCTGCTTATCATGAATTTTTGTATTTGATGGCAATAAGCGGATAAACTCTATGCTCATCGGATCAATGAACCCTTTCAAAAAGCCATTGTCAATATCAAAGGAGCCATAGTCCTTATCAAAAAGTCCCTTTATCTGATCGTGCTCTTTTACCACTGGTATTGTCAGGGACAATGAATCGGTTTGATGGGTATTGATAATAATGATTGTGGAATGCTCGTCAGAGATCCAGTGGCCGTAATAGCAATTTGCTATAGGATTGAAGGTGATGAATTTGATATGATTCAGCAAAACCGGTTTAATTTCATTGACTTTAGCGGCAGTTGCTTTGACAGTCTTCCACAATTCCGGTTGAGAAAAACAAAGTGACTGGTCAGGTTCAGCCAGCCGGTCGTAATAGCTATAATAAAGATATCCATCCACACCGGCGACAATCGCCAACCAGGTCATGAGTTGCGCTTCTTTTGGCGTTGGCCAGCGTCCCCAGTCATGGCCAGTGAGCTGCCAGTTGAAAAGTTGCAGGTCAACCACAACCGACTTATTGTAAGGCTCAACAGCTGCTAGTGTTGTGCGCATATCCCGGTAAACCTGATCAATGGGTTCTTTACCGACGGGATAGGATTGCATTTGTAAAATATCACAATAGGGGATCCGCTTCCGGATATGATCAGAGCCATAATCATTCCAGCAGGAGAGTGCCATGGAATGAGTGGTGATATGGGTAGAATCAATTGCTTTTGCCTGCTCGTGATACATTTTAATCGTATCGGGATCAATACCGTGGGAATCATCCACGATATACCAGCCCAGCAGGGCTTCTTTATGCCGACAGGTATTCATTACATTAAGATGAAAATCCTTCCACTCATTATTCTGAGCGCCATCGTATATCAATTTCATACCACGTTCTTTCGCTATTCTAAAATGATTATCTCGTTGCCATTTCTCACCCATGGCGGAGGTTTTGATCACATTAAAACCGCCCGCGCTGAGGGAATCAATGGTTTCTATTTTATCACTGTAGGAAGAGGAATAGGAATCGGCAAAAAAGCCCATTACAAAAAAGGGTTCTCCGTCAACAATCAACTCTCCCTTATCACTTACATAACTATCAGCCAAACCAATACTTGAAATTAACAGCAACAGACAAATATATCGTAAAAAAATAATCAATCTTATCATGCGTTAAATTAATAAATGAAGGAAGCTAAACCAAAAACTAAGACCAAAAGTGATTTCATTCAAAAAAACAAGGAATTGACCTGTTTAATTGACCATGTACCCAGAGATTTTAAATATTTTCTTGTAAAATTAAAAAAAACAGGAAAATAGCCGATAAGATAATTTATAGTAGTGTGAAGAAAAATATTTCAATAGTCTTTTAATCATTTTATTCTGAGATTTAATTATGAGTATGTTTAAATCAATACTTGCTGATATAAAAAATGAGGTGTATTCCATTGATAATCAAAAAAGTAGAGAGCTACTGTTTACTTATAGTTTTGAACCTGACCATAATCTGAGAAGATTAGCAAAAATCACCGCTCTGCGAATTCATGAAAAAGGCATTAAATATTTTAAAATTGGTCTCTATCTAAGCGCTTTTGAAGATGAAAATGCATATTATTTTTTCCATGAAGCCCGGAAAATATTTGATAATATCGACACCGAAGAGGCGGAACAAATTTATAAATTTATCAGCAACGAGGATGTAGAAACCGCTATTTTTTTAAAGGGAACCAATCATGATAATCACAAAGAGACCTTTGAAGCCTTCCGGAAAGCCAAAGAATTTTCAGAAATATATACTAATTTTGAAAAAATAAGAAACCAGATTTTGCATACCAATTACACCAGTTATAAATCCATTACACGGCTGATTAAGATCATCGAAGATGAGTCCATTAACAATTTTAAAGAAAATCTAAAAAATTATAAAATCGGTTACAGCATACTTGAAAATAACAAGCGCAAAGAACTTGTTGGATTAAAAGAAGAGTTAAAGCAGGTAAAAATCAGCAATATTAACCAGCGACTGCATGATTTTTTAACCAAAAATGAGATTGGAATTTTTGCGGCCAACGAATTAATTGATAAGTCAATTATTGAAACAAAAAGGATTGCTATTCGAGAGAGTTATCAAAATGTGCTGAAACTGATCGAAGTTCAGAAAAAATCCGGCGAAGAAGTCTCCACTCAAACGCGAAAACGACTGGCAGAAACCATCCATCGGTATAATGATCAACTCATTGATATTAATAAGCTTGAACGGGAATATAAGACTGTGGCGAGCGCAGAAAATACAACCTATGACAGAAATCTGATTGCCCAAACAAAGGCATTGGAAAAAGAGTTTGAGGAGAAACATAAAGAACTTAAAAAGGAACATAAAGCCAATCTGAATTTTCGCAGAACTTTTTTCGAATGTATTCGCGCTAACCAAATCGCGTCATTTTTTGGAAAAGGGATGGTACGGGTCTTCGCTACACGGCGGGATAATTATAACGAATCAATCCTCTGGACTGCTTTTGGGCAGATGGAAATTCAGGAACAGGATTACAAAGACTGTCCCGGTATCCGCAATTGCTTTAGAATAATGAAAAAAAAGATTATCGCCATTGATAATAAGACCAATCGCATGTTTGAGCATCCGGAGCATATTTATCAGGAAATTGAAGCGATCCAGAATAATGCGAATTAAAATTTAGCTTTTAATCTTTAAATATCCCTTGCAATCAATTATATTTTTTTTACAATTAGTTCCTTTTTCAGACAACTAATACCTTTTTTATGCAACAAAACCCGGTAATGTAAGAAATTACACAAATTTTGGAGGCAATATGTCTACTAACAGACGCGATTTTCTGAAGATCAGTGCAGCAACATCTATTAGTTTATGGCTGGACACCATTCTTAAACCCTTGAGTCTGGTGGCCGGTGAAATCGATAAGTCCATTCCTGAAATGGTCTATCGTCAATTCGGCGCCACCGGCAAAGAGGTGTCAATCCTCGGGTTTGGCGCCATGCGTCTTCCTTATGAAGAGGGAAAAGATCCGGAAGAAGCGGTCAGAATGCTGGTGAAAGCCTACGAATTAGGGGTTAACTATTTTGATTCCGCGCCTAAATATGTGCAGGATAAAAGTGAAGAAATCGTTGGCATGGCCCTCAAAGAAATTGAAAGAAAAAATAAAAGTGTCAAGAACCCTCTCCCCTATTACTGGACATCAAAATCAGGTCTGGGTATCGGAGATACAAGCGCTGATGATGTATTAAAAAGAATTGAAGAATCCTTGAAACGGCTTGGTAAGGATAAAATACCTTTTTATCACATGTGGTGTTTTATGGATATTGATCACTATCAACGAGTCATGAAAAAAGGCGGCGCCTATGATGGTGCGATAAAAGCTAAAGAACAGGGACTGATCGACCATATTCTCTTTTCCTCCCATGCAACCGGCGAAGAAAATGCACAAATCATCAGCGATGGTGCCTACGAAGGTATGTTGGTAGGCTATAACATAACCAATTTTCCCCGACAGGATCAGGCGGTACAGCTGGCACACAAAAAGGGAATGGGTGTATTGGCTATGAACCCCCTGGCCGGTGGACTGATCCCGAAAAATCAGGATTATTTCGCGCCCCGTCTGCAGGCATCCAAAACCGAGATGTCGCTTGTTCAGACAGCATTGGCCTTTGTTATGGGACAGCCCGAGATCACTGTGGCGCTGTCAGGTATGCAAAAGGAAGAGCATGTTATTGAAAATGTAAAAACCCTCAATTA
>CAYTLS010000179.1:0-5411 GCA_964438745.1 uncultured bacterium | reverse complement strand
TAATCAGGATAATAGGAATTATCTTTTACAGCAGTGAGACTGAGGAGTTACATTACTGTCTTATAAATTGAATATTTGCGTAAAGATGGATTCAAGTCGAGATAGTGGTAATTAGACGGAGTATAACTTAACCGGAAAAGCGTCAAATAACAAAACAAACCCTAATTATTCCGTTTTTATATCCCGTTTTATACCGTATATTTTTAATAGTATTTAAAAGGATTTTTATGAAGATAAAATGGAGTCCGGAATTCAGTGTTAATGTCACTGAAATGGATGAACAACATAAAAAATTATTCAATATGATCAACCAATATTTTCAGACAGTGGAAAGCGGTGAAAGTAAAACCGCCCGCATAAAATTGCTGGAAGAGTTAAAAGACTATACTCACTACCATTTTCAGGAAGAGGAAAAATATTTTGTGATGTATAATTATGAGGATAAAGAGTTTCACATCAGCGCCCATGCAAAATTAATCTCCCGCGTATTGGAATATATCAATAAAGTAAAACAAGGGCGTGAGATTCCGGACACTGAAATTGCTGAATTTCTTAAGGATTGGCTGATCAAACATATCAAGGGAACCGATAAGCAATATTCCGATCATTTTAATCGGCACGGTTTTGTTTGAACGG
This sequence comes from uncultured bacterium, assembly GCA_964438745.1. Taxonomy (GTDB): domain Bacteria; phylum Fidelibacterota; class UBA2242; order UBA2242; family JAFGTP01; genus JAFGTP01. The sequence continues at coordinate 4,775 of CAYTLS010000179.1, read as the reverse complement.
GATCAGAAAAAAACACTTTTATTAATTGAATAACCACTAACTTTTTAATATATTTGCCACTTATGAATATAAATGTAAGAAACTTTTCGATAATCGCCCATATTGACCATGGTAAATCCACGCTGGCTGACAGGATGTTGGAAATTACCCAGTCGATAAACAAACGCCAGATGATGAATCAGGTTCTGGATAATATGGATCTGGAACGCGAACGCGGTATTACAATCAAGTCCCATCCGATCAGTGTCAATTATAAAGCCAAAGACGGTAATGAGTATAAATTGAATTTTATTGACACGCCCGGTCATGTGGATTTTTCCTATGAAGTCTCCAGAAGTTTAGCCGCTTGCGAAGGAGCGCTACTACTGGTTGATGCCGCTCAGGGAGTGGAAGCACAAACGGTCAGCAATGCCTATCTTGCCATTGACAATGATCTCGATATCATTCCTGTGATCAATAAAATTGACTTGCCCAGTGCCCGGATCGAAAGCGTCAAAAAGCAGGTCACCGACCTGATTGGCTGTGAAGAAGATGAGATCATCTATACCAGCGCAAAAACCGGTCAGGGGATCGGTGAATTACTGGAAGCGATCGTGGCGCGAATTCCCGGACCGGAATACAAACCCGATGAACCCTTGCGGGCGTTGATCTTTGATTCCACCTATGATCCCTATCGTGGCGCTATTCCCTATATCAGAATATTCGATGGAAAAATCAAAGAAGGGGACATGATCCGCATGTTCGCTAATAATTCCAGGCACGAAACCACTGAAGTGGGCATCTTTAAACTCACAAAGGTGAAAACCAAGGAATTGATTTCCGGTGATGTCGGGTACCTGGTTTGCGGAATCAAAGATATTGCCGATATTGAGATCGGGGACACTATTACCCTGGAAAAAGCACCGGCTAAAGAACGTCTCCCTGGATATAAGCCCATGAAGCCCATGGTTTTCAGTGGCATGTACCCGGTCAATGCCGATGATTATACGGAATTACGCGCCGCCCTTGAGAAAATGAAACTCAATGATTCATCTCTCTCCTTTGAACCCGAAACATCAGCTGCTCTGGGTTTTGGTTTTCGTCTTGGATACCTTGGATTATTACACATGGAAGTAATTCAGGAACGGTTGGAACGGGAATTCAATCTGGATCTGATTACCACACTTCCGAATGTGAAATTTGAAGTGCTGAAAAAAGACGGCGAAAAGATCATTGTAGAAAAACCCTCGGATATGCCGGAAGTCGGTGATATTGACAAAATAAATGAACCTTATATTAAGGCAGAAATACTGACACCGCCCGATTACCAGGGTAATATCATGACCCTTTGCCAGGCGCGGCGGGGTATTTATAAAAACACCCACTTTTTGGATATTGACAAAGCGCAATTGAATTATGAACTTCCCCTGCTGGAAGTGATCTATGATTTTTATGATAAATTGAAGTCTACCACCCGCGGATACGCCTCTTTTGATTATGAACATATCGGGTACAAAGAGGGGAAACTGGTAAAGTTGGATATTATGATTAATGGCGATCCGGTAGACGCGCTCTCGTTGATCGTTCATGAAGATAATTCCTATTATCGTGGCCGTGACCTCTGTGTGCAATTGAAAAAATTGATACCACGGCAAATGTTTGAAATCGCCATTCAGGCCGCTATTGGCCGAAAGGTGATCGCGCGAACCAATGTTAAAGCGCTGCGTAAAAATGTAACCGCCAAATGTTACGGTGGTGACATCACCCGTAAACGGAAATTGCTTGAGAAACAAAAAGAAGGTAAAAAGCGTATGAAACAGGTTGGCAATGTGGAAATTCCCCAGGAAGCCTTTCTAGCGGTATTGTCCATGGATCAGGACGCTCCCAAAAAGTAGCCACTTAATGAAACTCAGCAGACATGAATTATTTCAAAGACTATTGGCAGGAATCCAGATCACCCCTCTATAGCCTGATATTCACGCTTCCCCTTATCATTCTTTACGAAGCCTTGCTCTTCACAATGAATCATTCCGATATTGCCGGTATGCGTAATGGCGCCGATGCCCTGATCCGTCAGTTTTTTGCTATGTTTGGCATTTATGGCTTTTACCTGGTTGGTTTCGTTATTTTACTGGTCCTTTTTCTGATCTATCTTTTTCAACACAAAAACCGCAAACTCTCCAATCTGAATAAACAATTTTTTCTGCTTATGCTTATGGAGAGTATGCTTTACGCCACGCTGCTCAACCTGGTGCTGAATAAGGTATTGGTGATCCCTTTGATGACCATCAATGACCTGAATAACCGGGAGATTATCGCCATGAGTATTGGCGCCGGTGTTTATGAGGAATTGGTGTTCCGAATCATTTTTCTACAGGCAATTGTTATTATTTCCCGGTATCTCCTACGATTGAACAAAGTGACTTCCATGGTAATGGGTATAATATTCTCCTCGGTTATCTTTTCGGGTTTTCATTATATTGGACCCTGGGGGGATTCGATCAATATTATTTCCTTTGCCCTTCGCTTTATTGCCGGGATAATTCTGGCAACGATTTATATACTGCGGGGATACGGTATCGCGGTTTATTCCCATGCCCTTTATGATTTACTACTCTTTTTCTGATATTTTTCTTATTTTTATCACAGCAATCGAGAGGTATAATAATGCAGTTTTATAGCAGTATTTCAAAATATTATGAGCTTATTTTTCCCTATAAACCGATGCAATTGGAGTTTTTGCTGAAAAATGGGTTGGAGAATGCGGACAAAGTGCTTGATATCGGTTGCGGAACCGGAAATCTTGCCCTCGCTGTGGCTAACCAGAACTGCCGGGTAAAGGCTCTGGATTTTGACTGGGAAATGGTCGCGATAGCAAAGGCGAAAAACAATTCGTCTAATCCTGAATTTTTACATGCGGATATGCGCACTATTGCTGATTATTTCAAAGCCGGCTCCTTTGATCTGATCTATTGTTTTGGCAATACGATTGTTCACCTGCTTTCTAATGATCAGATACGGAAATTTTTACATGCGGTGAAAAGTGTCCTGACACCGGGTGGACAATTCCTGTTACAATTGTTGAATTACGAAAATATCCTGACAAATCAGATTACCCAGTTACCATTGATTGAAAATAATACCATTAAATTTGAGCGCTACTATGAATTCAATGAGCCGGAACTCGTGGATTTTATTACAATGCTGACCATTAAAGCCAGTGGTGAAACCATTACCAACCGGATCAAACTTTACCCGCTGACAAAAACGAAATTATCCAACTTGCTGCTTGACGCCGGATTTGAGAATATTAACTATTACAATGGTTTTAATAGGATACCATTAAATGATACCAGCCTGCCGCTAGTTGGCAGCTGTCAAGCGAAATAGGGAAGGAGAATATATGAAATTTCATTCACCCGTGATGATTGTTAAGGATATTGAAAAATCGAAACAATTTTATATAGATGTGCTGGAACAAAGCATCGAACATGACTTCGGTAAAAATATTATTTTTGATAGCGGCTTCGCTATCTGGGAACCGGCGCCGGATCATGTTATCCCAAAGCATTTGCAAACAACTGCAACAGCCAATCAATTTGAACTCTATTTTGAGGATGAAAATATTGACAGGGTTTATGCCAAACTTCAGAAGGCCGATGTGGAGTTTCTGCACGGCATCCATGAGGAACCCTGGGGACAGCGGACCATTCGCTTTTTTGATCCCGACCACCATCTGATCGAAGTGGGCGAACCGCTGCATACTTTCGTCAGGAATATGTATGACAGCGGACTGAGTGCTGAGGCCATTTCTAAAAAAAGTGGAATTTCTCTGGATACGGTGAAAATCCTGCTGGGAGAGTACCTTGACTAAGGTATCAGAAATAAAATTCCCGCGCACCCGTATCGCTACCTTTGATATCGGCGCAATGAGTCGCAAACGGCACACGGTTGCAGCGTTGATCGAACTTGATGTTACCGATGCTCGACAAAATATCCGCAAAGTACGGCAGCAGGGCGTTCAAATCTCTTTCACTGCCTGGCTCATGAAAGCAATCGCAGAGGCCATAAAAGCCTATCCTGAAGTGGCCGCCTACTTAAAAGGCAGGCGAAAAATACTGGTTTTTGATGACGTGAATTTTTCCATTGTCGTGGAAAAAGAAATTAGAGGCAAAAAAGTCCCCATTCCACTGGTGATCAAAGGTACCAATAAGAAGTCGGCTGCCGCAATTACCGAAGAGATTAAAGCAGCTAAGAGTAAACCGATGAGCGACAAAGAAATAGTGCTTCATAAAAAATCAAAACGGTTGGAAAAACTCTATTACTTTCTGCCGGGATTTCTGCGACGTCTGGTCTGGCGGTTTATGCTGAATCATCCAAAACTGGCTTACAAACAAATGGGCAATGTGGTGCTTACTTCCATCGGCATGATGGGGAAGATCAATGGCTGGTTCATCCAGACTTCAATTCATCCCATATCCTTTGGTATCTCTACAATCACCAAAAAACCACGAGTGATTCGGAATGAAATTCTTTCCCGTGAGGTGTTGAATATGACAGTACTGATGGACCACGATGTGGTGGATGGCGCACCTATGGCGCGGTTTATCAGTCATCTGAGTAAGATTGTTGAAAAAGGGGAGGTATAAATAAAAATGGGTGGTCAACGACCACCTTTTAGAAATCTGCGAAAATCCGCGTTAATCCGCTGTTAACAATTATTCTTCCTGCAATTCCTTCAAGACATTCTTTGCGTCGGACATTGGATTTACCCCATCATCTTTGTAGATGACCTT
>CAYTLS010000178.1:0-5436 GCA_964438745.1 uncultured bacterium | reverse complement strand
CGGCCAGGATCCTGCTCATAAATTTAATAACACCCTTATCATCATCTACCACCATGATCGTATAGGTCTTTTTTAATGTTTGTTCAGTTATCATTGGTTACTTCCTAAAATATAAACTTCCGAAGTTTTCCTGGTCCTGTCGAAGCCTAATAGGCGAAGCAGGAAAAACTTCGGAAGTTTTGTTATATCATTGATCAAAAATCATCAAAATCTTCGTCGTCCAATGGAATTACCTCATCGGGCTTAACGATCTTTGATTGTTTCCGTGGCGCTTTCGGCGCTTCTTTCCGTTTGGACACTTCCGGCGCTTTCCGGGGCGCCATTGCTGTGTGTCCGCCGCCGGCGCGGGTCAGTTTGAACTCGCCCACCAGAGCCTGCATAGATGCGGCCTGTGAACTCATTTCCTCAGCCGCGCTGGCTGATTCTTCAGAGTTGGAGGCATTTTCCTGGGTCACTTTGTTCATCTGCTGAACCGCTGTGCTGACCTGGTCAATACCGGTAGCCTGTTCCTTGGAAGCGGCGGCAATTTCACCGATCAGATCATTGGTTTTCTTGACACCATCGACAATAGATTCCAGTCCCTTGGCAGCGATCTGGGTGATCTTCACACCACTATCTGCATTTTCAACTGATTCTTCAATCAGCTGGGCGGTATTCTTGGCCGCTTCAGCGCTACGCTGAGCCAGGTTGCGAACTTCTTCAGCCACAACTGCGAATCCCTTACCGGCTTCTCCGGCCCGGGCGGCTTCTACAGCAGCGTTCAGGGCCAGCAGGTTAGTCTGGAAGGCAATATCATCAATGGTTTTGACGATTTTGGAGGTTTCATCGGAAGATTCTTTGATCTTATTGATGGCTTCCGACATTTGATCCATGTTGTCTTTGCCTTCAACCGCGGCTTTGTGAGCGCCGTCAGCCAGGGTTTTCGCCTGGTTGGAATTATCAGAGTTCTGCTGGGTCATGGAAGACATTTCTTCCAGGCTGGAGGAGACTTCCTCGATAGAACTGGCTTGTTCATTGGAGCCTTCCGCCAGTTGCTGGCTGCCTTTGGCGACCTGGTCACTGGCAGAGGCTACTTGCTCTACTGAAGAAGTAACATTTTGCAGTGCTTCATCCAGGTTGGTAGCAGCGATATTGATATCGTTTTTGAACTCTTCCAACTGACCTTTGTAGTTACCGGTGACACGGGCGGTGACATCTTTGTCAGCGATTTGGCCCATGACTTTGGCGGCTTCCTGCATCGGTAGCACAATCGCTTCAATCAGAGAATTGATGCCGGTGATCATTTCACTCCAATCCCCTGTCAATTCACCTTCTTTACCACGTTTGTCCAATTCACCATTATTGGCTGCTTTTATCAGCATCTTTATTTCGCTGGCAACACTTTTCAGATTTTCACGAACCGCTTCAATAGTCTCGTTGATAAAGGCTTTTTTGCCGGGAAATTTTTCCAGTTCCGCGTCAAAATTCCCTTTGCCGAATTCAGCGACACAGGCCATGGCTTTTTTCTTAACACCAATATGGCCAAAAACCATATCATTGACACCGGTGGCCATTTCGTTATAAGCGCCGTCAAATTTATCCACATCAATTTTCACATCGATATCACCCAGGTCATGTTCTTTGGACATGTGATTCATTTCTGAGATGAGTTCATCGAGAATATTCTTCGTGGATTCAAGGGCATTGTTAATTTTACCAAAAGACCTGGCATTTGATTCGGTATCTTCATCGGCTTCCGGCAGTTCCAGATCCAACTCAAGATTGCCTTTTGCCATTTTCGTCAGATTTTCACTGAGATTTTCGACAGCGGCATCCTGATATTCAGCAATTTTTTCTGATACAGCCATCGCTTTTTTAATAGCCGTCTGATCATTAATAACTTCCAGGGCGCCGATGGTCTGACCATCCTGATCTTTGATGGGTGAACCGGAATAAGCAATTTCCAGGTCCATGCCATTGGGATGAGCATCGGTTTCGCTATTGGCTTTACTATTGGAACTCATCGCCTGGGCACAGGCACAATTCTGGGTTTGGCAATCGGATGTTTTAAATTGCTCATAACACTTCTTACCTTTTAATTGCTCGGCTGTTGTGTTCAATAATTCAGCGCCGGCAGTATTCATAAATCGAATCGAATAATCCGTATCAATGATCATTACCGGAGCAGGAACAGTATTGAGATGTCCCACCAGTGTATCTACAGTGGTGTTGACACCTTTGATGATTTTATTGTAATCGCCATGGAACTTTGATGCATCGCCACGAACTTCAAGATCGCCTTTAATCGAGGCATCAACCAGCAACCGGGCTTCATTGCTTAACCCATTGATGGCATCAATACACATATTCAGGTTGTTTTTGATCTCATTAAAATCACCATTATACTCATCAGTGATCTTTTCGGGAATATCGCCTTTGCTGATACGGTCAATATATTCGGCGGATACATTTAATGGCCCAATCACCGCGTCAAGGGTTTCATTGACCCCCTGAACAATACCACGGTAGTCGCCGTGAAATTTTTCCGCGTCGCCGCGAACATCCAGTTTTCCCTGTACAGCAGCTTCAGTCAGCATTTTGGCTTCATCCACCAGACCATTGACCGCGTCGATGCACATATTCAGATTGTTTTTAATTTCATTGAAGTCACCTTTGTATTCATCGGTGATCTTTTCGGGAATGTCACCTTTGCTGATTCGGTCGACATATTCGGCTGTGACATTGATCGGCGCTACAAAAGCGTTGATCAGTTCATTCAGGCCTTTGAGCAGATCCTGAAAATCAATAACCACCGCCAGCGGATCAGCGCGGGAGTCCAGACGTCCGTTGACAACATCCTCAACCAGTCCTTTAATTTGCTGAATAACCTGGGTAATACTCTTCTGAATGCTGGAAGCCAGAAAGAAGGCCATAGCGACAAAAATAACACCGATGATGACTGCCAGCATAACAATCGCATTTCTCAGTTCATTGACCGGTTGATCCACTTCGGCCTTATCGATTTCGGCAATCATGACCCATGTGAAATCCCCAAGGTCCAGGGGCTGGTAAGATGAGAGTACATCATTTCCATTGTAGTCCGTAATGATTTCCGTACCGGATTTTCCGGCCAGGGCTTCTCTGACTGCTTTTGTGTCCACGCCATTAGCCTGTACAGTTCCTTCAAAGGAAGCTTGTACCGAGTGTCCGGTGGGATCGAGAAAAGAATCCGAGCGCATCCGTTTATCGGAACCCACCAGGTAGGTTTCTCCGGTTTCGCCCATGCCTTCCCGCTGCTGCATCATATCATTAATGGCGGTCAGCCCGATCTGGTAGACCAGTACACCTTCCAGTCTTCCCTCCGGATTGATAATCGGAGTGGAGACAAAAGAGGCCGGTTCATCGGAGACCTCATACCACTCAAAATCTGTCAGCGAAGTTTCTCTTAATCCTTTTTTAAAAGCTTTGCCCAGCGGCGAGTTTGACAGCCGGCCGGTTTTTACATTTTGCCCCAGGTCGCCTTCCTTGGCTACTGTGTAGACAACATCACCTTCAGGATTGATAAAAAAGAGATCATAATATCCGTAAATATTGGTATAAATTTCCAATTTTGGGCCATGCATTGTGTCCCATTTTTTCCAGGTGTCGCCGGTTAACCCTTCCTCTTTAAAAGCATTGTTAAAGCGGTCCATCGCCATTTGCACGGCGGAATTGGCTGCATAGACCTCCACATCACCTTTCCGTTCCTCGAAAAAGGATGCTACTTGCTGATGTTTAATGGCGCGAATGGCCGAGAGCTGGTCGAAAGCGCTCTTTTCCAGGGCTTCGCCGGACCGGCCGATACTGATGATCGCCAGAATGATCATAGGGACCAAAACGGCCAATATCAGGCTGCCAATCAACTTGGTTTTAATTGTCATGTTCTTAATGTTCATAACCTACTCCTTTGTTAAACTTTTTCTATCCTATACACACTTTGCTATTTTGTACTATTCAGTAAATCTCATCGTGTCCATATATAATTACCTCCCTGTTCTTTTTTAAATTCCATTTTTTGCCAGAACCTGACCGCCTTGGGCCGTACCCGGTCGGCAATAATTTCCGTATAGGTCTGTTTCAACATTGAAATTGTGGCTTTAGCAATGCCCTGACGTTCAAATTCGGGAAAAACCGTAATTGAACAGATGGTCATGCGATCACCGTCAATGACCGAGCGGATCTTGCCGACACGGTCTTTGGCCATTTCAATATTAAACCAGCAATAGCGGCTTTTTTGAGAACAATCACGACAGATTCTGATATCTTTTTGGGTACATTGGTCTTGCATAATACGACTTAGTTTTATTTAAGAGAATTAAAATGAAATCCCGAACACCAGAAAAGAGGTCTTCTGGTCTGGATTAATAATATATGCGGCAGTATATCTATCTTTGGATAAGCTCAGGCCAAAATTAACAAGATTAAGCTCAGAATCGACAGTATAAAATCCATTGCCGGCCCCGGCCACAACCGCGGCGCTCAACTCTTCATGATTGTAAATCTCATATCCGGCTTCAAAATAGATCGAATTATCAGGATCATTGCCGGCGACATTCATGGCTGCCAAGATATTTAACTTATTAAACCTAGCGCTGCCGCTTAATTCAATAATATGACCACCGGTATCGCTAAAATCATCAATCATATCGTCACCGGTATAGCCGGGAAAAAAATAATCCGTGATAATGAGACTGAAATTGGCGAAGGAAAACGCCGCGTAGAGGTCATTCTCATTGCCCCCGGCAGCACCAATCACAGACCAGGAGCCCCAGGCGCCGATTTCCAGCGGGCCCTGAGTAAAACTGATATAGGGCTGAATCGCCGGGGAATTACCAAAATCACTCCCCCGCCATACGTAGCGGCTAACCGCGTCGGCCCCGAAATCGAGACTTTCACTATATAAATAATTCCCTGACAGTAACAGGCTCACTACCATTACCATGCTTATTAATTTCTTCATCACGACACTCCTTATTTAATATTTATCGGATACCGGTGAATTCTTTTGATGACTTTAAGACTTTCAGCAATTTTTTTATTACAGTTTTCTGTGATCGGTTGTCCATGACCGGGATAGATAGCCTGAACATTGTATTGTGAAATTTTTTCCAGGCACCTGGCAAAGCCCGGTTCATAATTACCATTGCTGAGATTTGTCAGCTGTGTATCACCGGCAAACAGAATACGGTCATTGGGACTATAAAAACAGACCGAATCAGAACTATGTCCGGGACAGGCAATCGCAATTACATGCTGATCCGCGATTCTGATCATTTCCCCATCCCTGATAAGCTTGGTAATACCGGAAACAGACCTGGAAGCGGCATACACTTTTGGACTCCATCGCTTTCTGATCTCCCCGAGATTAGTAACATGGTCATAGTGACTGTGCGTCAGCAGCACTCGCTCTATTTTGGT
>CAYTLS010000177.1:2858-5440 GCA_964438745.1 uncultured bacterium | reverse complement strand
CCACTCACAGACCATACGCCGAGCCAGTTCTGTGGCTCTTTCAATATCATTGCCGGCGCCGGTAGACAAATCATTAAATATCATTTGTTCGGCAGCCCGTCCTCCCAGCAATATTCCAAGACGTCCCTGGATATAACTTCGGGAGTAGTTATGTCTGTCATCCAGGGGCAACTGATGGGTTACACCCATAGCCCGCCCGCGGGGGATAATCGTCACTTTATGAATAGGATCTGCTTCGGGTATATTCAGCGCCACAAGTACGTGCCCAGCCTCATGATAAGCAGTCAATTTGCGTTCTTCTTCGGAGATCACCATACTCTTGCGCTCCTTGCCCATCATTACCTTGTCCTTAGCATCTTCAAAATCAATATTCTGGACCTTATCTTTTCCTCTTCTGGCTGCTAATAATGCCGCTTCATTAACAAGATTAGCAAGATCAGCGCCGACAAGCCCGGGGGTTCCCCTTGCGATTACCTTAATATTTACGTCATCATCCAGGGGAATTTCTTTGGTATGAACTTTTAAAATACCGGCGCGTCCATTGACATCCGGTGAATCCACTATAATCTGACGGTCAAAACGACCAGGACGCAACAGAGCATTGTCCAGCACATCAGGCCGGTTGGTAGCCGCGATAATAATAATATTTGTATTTTCATCAAATCCATCCATTTCAACCAGCAATTGATTCAGTGTTTGTTCACGCTCATCATGCCCGCCACCAAGACCAGCACCACGGTGACGACCTACCGCATCAATTTCATCAATGAAAATAATACAGGGAGCATTCTTCTTTCCCTGTTGGAAAAGATCTCGTACACGGGAAGCACCGACGCCAACAAACATTTCCACAAAATCCGCTCCGCTGATACTAAAAAATGGTACCCCGGCTTCACCTGCGACTGCTTTTGCCAGCAAAGTCTTGCCGGTTCCGGGAGGTCCCAGTAATAGGGCGCCTTTAGGTATTTTCCCCCCTAATTTTGAAAACTTTTCAGGAGACTTTAAAAATTCAATTACCTCTTCCAGTTCTTCTTTGGCTTCCTGGCAACCCGCAACATTTTTAAAAGTAGTTTTGGGTGTATCTGCAGTCCAGAGTTTGGCTTTACTCTTACCAAATCCAAAAACACCTTTGTTATTATTACCCTGCATACGCCGAATAATAAAAATCCAAACGCCAATGATCAGCAACCAGGGCAGAAAATTCAGTAAATAAGCAGTCCACTCACTATTATTCTGCTTAAAATTAATCTCTATCCCTTTGGATTTCCATTCGCTCAACATATCACTGTCTATAAATGGTAAGGTTATCACGAATTTTTTAACTTCCAAATCACGACCACCGATGTTAATGGTGGTTTTTTTGATCAATTCACCATGAAGTTCTTTATCAATCACAAGAATCGATTTTATATTTCCCTGTTCCAATTGTCGTGTGTATTGAGAATAGGTAAACTTAACTTCTTCTGCTGGCGATTTGCCCAAAATACCAAATAAAATTATTGTACTGATAATTATAATCAGCCACATCATTGACGTTTTTGAAGCTTGTTTCCATTTAAAATCGTTTTTTTTATTATCAGGTTTTTTGTTATTTTTATCTTTGTTTTTGTTATCGCTCATTTATTTTCCTTTTTATTACATATCCAAAGAATATATTGCTTTTAGATTTCTTAAATTTTGGGCCAGATCCAGTCCATATCCAACAACATATTTATCCGGCACTGTAAAACCGGTATAATCGATGGGTTCGGATGTTTTTGTATATTCCTTTGTCAAAAGTGTCACAAATCGGACTGAATTCGTTCCACTTTCTTCCATACGATGCTTGAGAAATTTCATTGAAAGACCGGTATCAATAATATCTTCCACAACCAATACATCGCGGCCGGTTATGTCACAACTTATATCTTTTAATAGTCGAACTGTTCCACTGGATTTAGTTTTGTTCTGATAGGATGATATTTTTATAAAATCAACCTCTGCATCCAAATCGAGTTCGCGAAATAAATCAGCAAAAAAAATAAAACTGCCATTGAGCACCCCAATTATAATTGGAATTTTCCCTTTATAATCCTCTGAAATTTGTGCTGCCAGACTTTTTACCCGTGCTTTTATTTTTTCTTCAGATATCAATACCGAAAGCTTTTTACCGGAGAACTTACCGTAACTTTTATTTAAAACTATCTCTTTTGACATTTCAGATTTCCTTATACTCTAATTTTAATATGATTTTGGTCTTTTTAGTAATTTTCACATGATCATTGATTTGCAATCCACAGACCCAGATGATTTTCTCTTCATCCCATAATATGGGAATATGCTCTTTTAAAAATCTTGCAATCTTATTATCAATAAAAAAATCACTCAGTTTTTTTGTTATGCAACTACCCAGTGGAGAGAAGCGGTCTCCCTGCCGCCACTGTCTTAATTTCAATTTTCCAATAATTTTATCAGCATCAATGTATTCAAGATTCCTTGAATTATTTACACCGCTAAAGTCCTCAAACTTAATAAATTTAGATGAAAATATGAAAGAATCGCTGGTATATATTTTTCCGGGGTTTATTTTTAACTCTTGCCAG
>CAYTLS010000177.1:0-2848 GCA_964438745.1 uncultured bacterium | reverse complement strand
AGTCATTATTTTCTTTATTTAGCACGATCAATTGATCACGGTCTTTCAGTACAACAATATCGTTAACCGGCTCTATGAACCGGCCGGTTTCTGATGAGAATAGTAGGTCTTCTATTGCTTCCATATAATGAAAGGACGGATAATTGGTAATATTATTGTCTATGTCATGAAAAGCGATCAGTAAAACTTCTTTGCGTATAGCAGGCTCAAGAGCTTTTAGGCGGTCACTGTCCAGTTCCATATACCAGGAAGTCTTTTTGTTTAGACATCGGGAATATTGACCGGTGGCTTCCTTTTTAATGAAGGATGCATATTCCTGCATGATAGATGAAAAATTCTCAAGGTTATTATCAATATTAGGATTTAATTCCTTGCGAATGACTGGTAAAATTTCATTCCTTATAATATTTCTCTGGCATTCATTTTCAAAATTTGTATGATCATCATGAAAAGGGATATTACAATTTTCTGCATATTGATAAAGATCTTCTTTTTTTGCGAACAAAAGTGGACGAATGATATTATCGCGTTTTACCTGAATTCCGGCAAGCCCCTGTAAGCCTGTTCCGTTTATCAGCCGTAACAATATAGTTTCTGTATTATCACTTTGTATATGTGCGGTTGCGATTTTTGGAATACTCAGTTTTTGTGATAAGTCGTTCAGGAATTGGTAGCGAAGCTGGCGTCCTGCCATTTCAAAGGATACCCCTTGTTTAGCAGCAATTTTTTTTACGTCAGCCCGATCGGTGTAAAAAGGAATTTTTAGCGAGTGACAATAGTCGGTTACTAACTTTTCATCATTATCAGAAGCGCCGGCTCTGGACAGGTGATTAAAATGCGCAGCGGTAAGTTTGTAATTAAACACTGCCTTATATTTCCAAAGCAGCGTCAATAAAACCATCGAATCCACTCCCCCGGACACACTGATGAGGATATCGTTTATTCCTGTAAAAAGATTTTCCGATTCGCAAAAATACAGAAAATCATCTTCAAATTTTTTGGTCTTTAGTAGATGCATCATGATCTAAAAATAGGGGTTTTGTTCAATTTCTTCAGCAATCCTGGTGGTAGATCCGTGTCCCGGATAAACCATTAAACTTGCTTCAAGGTTTTTCAGGATGCGAATACTTTTTTTCATCTGTTGCATAGAACCGCCTGGCAAATCAACTCGTCCTATCGACCCTTTAAACAGAGTGTCACCACTAATCAGATGCTGTCCAAATTTGATGCAGATACTTCCCGGTGTATGACCGGGAGTATGGATAATTTCAAAATTAAAATTATGAAGCTTTAATTTTCTCTCTTTTAAATATTCTTTTTTCATGGGTATTTTTAAATCCCTCATGCCGATCATCGCTGCTAAAGAGGTCAAATTATCAAGAACTCCCTTTTCTTGTTCATGAATATAAAAGGGTAAATCATAGAATTGCTGCAAAGGGACTACCCCAGCTATATGATCTGGGTGTCCATGGGTGTTTAAAATTGCAATAGGATTGAGCTGGTTTTGGTTCAGGAAAGCACTAATTTGTTTCACTTCAATCGCACCCGGATCAATGATCACCACATCATTGTTTTTATTGGAAATAAACCAAATATTTTCCTGAAAAATTTCTGTCGTCAGTTTACTGATTTTATACATAGATATCACTTTCTTATTATCTATGAAAAATAAAAGTATCTATCTTATTATACAATGAATAAAAAAAAAGTGTTGAGAAAGTCCCAACACTTTTTTCTGCCGTTATATACCCAATTAAAAATTGTATAATTTCGTATAAAATGTTTCCTGTTGATATTTATTGCTATCTTCAAAAAGAAGAGAAGGATGTTTTGAAATCTCCATTTTTTCAATCAGCTGAGAAATTTCTTCACGGATAACCGGTTTGATAAGAAAGCCGTAAGGCTTGAGATGATGGGCTTTTTCCGGAATTTTTTGAAAGAAAGAGGTTAGAAAGATAACACGAATGCCAAATTTCCGATAAATCATTTCAGCAATATCAACACCATTAAATTCTCCTTTTAATCCTAAATCGATAAAAATTGAATCCGGCTGATATTTCTCTATATTTTTAAAAGCTTGTTCCAGTTCAGATACCATACCCGTAATTTTATGGCCGCTTTGTTCAGCTGTAAATTTTAAATCATCGGCGATTATAAGCTCATCTTCAATTATTAAAAATTTCATTGATATTCCTCTGTTTTCAATGTCTCTTTTAACAATTAATGTGCCGTATATTTTTCCCGAGGAGTATATTAGAAAAAACCCATTACCTGGGGATAAACTACTCAAAAGATTGAGGATAGATTCCCCAACTATTTTGTCTTATTGATTATCTTTTGCTCACGGACCTGATCGGGAGTTACCTGGCTTCTTTCATAAATGATTTCCACCCGTCGGTTTCGAGCACGGCCCTCCGGTGTCTCATTAGACGCGATCGCTTCCACCGAGGCACGACCGGAAGCGGTCAAAAAAATTGGGTCAATTCCCTTCTCAATTAAAAGTGTGACGATATCACAAGCTCTTGCTGCTGATAATTCCCAGTTATTTTTATATCGATTATTATCACTAACAGGAATATTATCGGTATGTCCGACTATTTTTACCCGGTATTTAAATTGATTCAGAATTTTGGCCAGCTTTTCGAGATGTGTGGGCCTGAGGTAAAAAGAAACATCGGTAAATGCCTCTTTGGCCAGGTATTCCAATCCTTTCGGATCAACTTTTAATAGTTTCCGGCCATCGAAGTCAACCGTTTCAACATAATCTTTTGTAAGTAGTTTGTAAGAAGTGTCATCTTTCTGAATGGGAAATGGTTTCTGGTATTTAAATTCAGTCATTGTTTTGGAT
>CAYTLS010000176.1:0-5459 GCA_964438745.1 uncultured bacterium | reverse complement strand
GGCAGCCTTTTTACGAGGATTTCGGGCCATTTACCTGGGCTTATTTTTTAATGTATTGATTATGGGAACCGTGACGCTTGCCGCTATCAAGATCGGTGCAGTCATGTTTGGATTGAAACCCTGGATTACTGTAACTGTCGCTTCAACAGCCGTGGTATTATATGCCGGTTTGGGTGGCTTAAAAGGTGTGATCTGGGCTGATTTTTTTCAATATTCCATCGCCATGCTGGGAGCTGTTTACGCAGCAATTATTGCTGTTAAGCAGCCGGAAATTCAGGCAATCGGGGGACTCAGTGGTATGTTAACCCAATTGGGAGATACCGTAAATTTTGTGCCGGATTTTTCTGATCCGTCTACCTATATTCCTCTATTGATCATTCCGATTGCTGTACAATGGTGGTCAGTATGGTATCCCGGTGCGGAACCGGGTGGCGGCGGCTATATAGCGCAGCGGATGCTTTCTGCCAAAAATGAGAAAAATGCCATTGGTGCAACGATGTTATTTAACTTTGCCCATTATGCACTGCGTCCGTGGCCCTGGATTATTGTGGCACTGGCTTCAATTATTCTTTATCCGGATCTGGCCTCAATTCAGGCGGAATTTCCGGCAATCAGTGACACCTATTTGAAACATGATATTGCCTATCCGGTAATGTTATCTAAGTTGGGTCCGGGATGGCTGGGGCTGGTGATCGCTTCACTGATCGCTGCTTATATGTCGACTATCGGCACTCATTTAAACTGGGGTTCATCCTATCTGGTTACCGATTTTTATAAACGCTTTGTCCGGACGGATGCTTCCGAAAAGGAATTGGTCGCTATGGGACGTATTTCTACGGTATTGTTAATGGTTTTAACAGCCTTAGTGGCTCTGTTTCTTTTGAACAATGCTACCCAGGCTTTCAATATTTTACTTCTTTCCGGTGCCGGTTCCGGGGCGATATATTTACTGCGCTGGTTTTGGTGGCGGATTAATGCCTGGACCGAAATTGTGGCGATGTTTGGCGCAACAGTTGTGGCGGTGGTTTTGGTGATCTTTGTAGATGA
This sequence comes from uncultured bacterium, assembly GCA_964438745.1. GTDB lineage: Bacteria > Fidelibacterota > UBA2242 > UBA2242 > JAFGTP01 > JAFGTP01. The sequence goes on along the minus strand of CAYTLS010000176.1, from coordinate 4,412 downwards.
TGCCACTATATCCAATAGGATTTTGGATGGATTTACCATGAAGTTACTGGTTGCGGTGGGTATTAACACTGTGATTTGGCTGGTGACAACATTCCTGACCAGGCCTGAGGACCCAAAGATTCTTCGAAGCTTCTATCGGTTGACACGCCCCGGTGGACCTGGTTGGCGAAAAGTAGTCGAAGCTGCTGTTAACGACGGAGATATGATAAATGAAAAAGAACTGGGAAAATCCTGGGAAATGCCAATTCAAATTCTCTGTGTTTTCATTGGCTGTATTGTGATATATTCCAGCCTGTTTGCAATTGGCAATTTTGTATACGGTAACCCACTGTGGGCAACGAGTTTGCTGGTCATTGCAGCAGCAGGTACCATATTTTTATTCAAGTCATTCAATAAACTTGGAGCCAATTAAAAAACTTTAGGATACATTGAGATAATTATTTATCTTTTGTAATCAATAAATGTTATTTGAAATAGTTACATTTTCTAATAAGAAAAGGATTTATGAAAAAGCGGTACTGAAGAATATCTCTTTTTTGTATACTTTCAACTTGAATTTTAACAGGAGCTAGATAATGATTATTAGTGATCTATGCAATCCCCGACAAGTTGAAGAGAGATTAATGACAAAAGGGTTATGTAATGATTCTTCAAAGAGTAAAGCAATATTATTTGAAAAATCAGCCAGAACCTTATTAGAAAAAGGATATAAGGAAAAGGATTTAGTTTTTGCACACTACGTACCCGGTCGTGTGGAAGTATTGGGAAAGCATACTGATTATGCCGGTGGTAACTCGCTAATAATTGCCGCTGATCGGGGCTTTTGTATACTATCAACACCACGCGATGATAATAGTATTCGCGTAACAAGTGTACAAAACAAAGAAGATGTGATTTTTGATATGAAAGAAGAGATCACTGCGGAAGCAGGTACATGGACACATTATCCCGCAAATGTCGTTCGTCGATTAGTACTGAATTTCGGCTGTGATTTACAGGGATGTGATATTGTCTTTGACAGTGATCTGCCCCAGGCGTCCGGTATGAGCAGCTCCAGCGCTTTCATGATCGCTGTATATTTTGCTATTGCCGGTGTCAATAATCTGGAAAACCATGGGAAATACAAAGCCAATATTCAGGATAATATTGATTTGGCTGAGTATCTGGCATCAATCGAAAACGGGTTGACTTTCCGGGGCTTGAAAGGTCATAAAGGTGTTGGCACCTTTGGTGGAAGTGAAGACCATACAGCTATTATCAATTGCAATTCTGATAAGCTGGCTGAATATTCTTACTGCCCGATTGAATTTAAAGATGAAATTGTATTGCCCAAGGAATATCAGTTTGTAATTGGTTCCAGTGGTGTGCATGCCATCAAAACAGGTAATGCAATGGCTCAATACAATACTGCATCGGACCTGGTAAAAAGTTTGGTGGATCTTTGGAACAGTAAACAAGATGGTGCATATACAGACTTGAACTCCATCATTCAAAGCAGCCCAAAGGCTGTGGATGAAATTCGACAATTGATCAGTCGTCATAGCCAAAATGGATATGATAGTCTCCAGTTAAGCGACAGATTTGAACAATTTTACGCAGAAAATTATGAAATTATTCCAAAATCTGTTAAATTTTTGAAAGAACGAAAAATTGAACAATTTGGTCACTTAGTGGACCGCTCGCAAAAATTGACAACCGAACTCTTGAAAAATCAAGTGGAACAAACGTCCTTTTTAGCGCAATCCGCCAGAAGTTTGGGTGCAAAAGCAGCTTCTGCTTTTGGCGCTGGTTTTGGTGGTAGTGTTTGGGCGCTGGTTGACAATTCCAGGATTCGCGAGTTTATTGAAAAATGGGAAAATGCTTACCAGGAAAATTTTCCTGATGATTATAAAAGAGCAGAATTCTTTATTACAAAAGCAGGACAATCAGCTTTTTCGCTTGAGTAATTTCTAAGTCCTGTAAAAGTTTTTTAAAACTGTTGATTCCCTGGAAATAGCCTCCATGATTCCCTAACCTAAGTGGAGGCTTTCCTTTATTTTTTCTCCCACCTCATTTATTTAATTTTATAAATATCAATACAAATTTATTGTTTAGTGGTGAATTTTACTTTATCGCTGAAGAATAGCGAAAATTTGTATCTTTTTTTGAAATATTTTACTCATTCCTCCGATTATTGAAGTGATATTAAGCGAGGACAAATGGAAAAAGAAATACTGACCATAGAAGAGGTCGCTAACATGTTTAGTGTTAGTAAGCGAACTGTCTATACACTTCTCAAGGAAAATATCTTACACGGTGTAAAAATTGGTGGTCAATGGAGATTTTTAAAAAAAGATCTCCTGAAAGTGTTTTTATCACAAAATACTCAAGAGGAAAGTGATCCAAGCAATGAGTGAAGAAACAAAAATGAAAATCTTAGTTGTTGATGATGAAGCATTATCACTTGAGATAATGGCTGAGTTCTTAAGTTTTCTCAATGTTATCGTCATAACAGCCCATGATGGTAATGAAGCCTTTGAACTAGTAAAAAGTGAAAATCCAGACATTATTATTAGTGATAATGTGATGCCAGGGATGACCGGATTGGAATTATGCCGGAAAATACGTCAGATCAAGGAATACGAAACTTTGATTTTCATTCTGACTTCGGCAATAAAAGTCAGTGCTGAAGATGCGGCTAATGCAATGGAACAGGGGGCCGATGATTTTATAAAAAAAGATTTGAGTAAGGTTGAATTTCTGGCGAAAATCCGGTCGTTTATCAGAATTCGCGAATTACAATTAAATCTTTCTGAAAGGAACGAGGAGTTAAAGCGGGAAAAAGAGGAATTAAATTTCTCCTATAAACAAATCTCTGCTATGACCCGAAAACTGGAAAATAGTAATCGTCAGTTATTTAAAATTAGTGAAAAAAGAAAACAGGATTTAAAAAAGTCCCTGGAGTTGATTTCCTGGTTAATTGAAGCCCGCCGGCAATATCACCGTGGACACGCCAAGGAAGTTGCAAGTATCGCCGATTATATTGCCACAAAGATGGAACTTCCTGATGAACTAATAAATAGTGTCAAGACAGCTGCCATGCTTCATGAAATAGGCAAGATTGGCATTCCCGATGATCTTGCTATGAAGAAGCCCGATGAGTATACACCTGATGAAAAAGAACTGCTCCTACAGCATTCAACATCAGGAGCAAAATTATTAAGTGAGTATTTAGGCAAGGACTCTGATATTGTAAAATATATTAAATATTCACATGAAAGATATGACGGTTCCGGATATCCTGATAACCTTAAAGGACGGGAAATTCCCGTTGGCTCCCGAATCATAGCGTTAGCAAATCTGTTTGACAATGTTGTTAATCGCGCGGATTCCGGTACCATTGAACAGTTTTTTGAGATACTCAATGAAAAAGCGGGAACGAAGTATGATCCTTCGCTGATCAAATATATTCGTCAATATATTAAAGACAAAGGAATTGTTAATCACGAACATGTCAAGGAACTGCGTCTTTATGAAGTGGAACCAGGAATGGTTATACAGGCGGATATTTTTACTAAAAGCGGAATGAAACTTTTGCATGCCGGCACTGCTCTGGACGAGCACTCAATTAGTACACTGATCCGTTATAATAAAATTGATCCAATTGAAGACAAAATTTACATAAAAGGATGATATTATGGATATTGCAACAATTATAGGTATATTATCCGGCATTGGCCTCGTCATTGGTTCTATATTAATGAATAGTGGTCTTGATATTTTTATTGATATTCCATCGCTGATGATTGTTATTGGTGGCACAATTGCCGCAACTCTGATAACTTATCCGATTAAAGAATTCCTTAAAGTTATGGGACTTTTTGTCAAAGTCTTTGTCTCTAAAACAGAAAACCCCGGTCAAGTCGTTGATAAAATTGTTGATCTGGGAAATGTTGCGAAAAAGGAAGGTCTACTGGCCCTGGAGAAAAGTCTTAAAGAAGAAAAAGATGAATTTCTGACTAAAGCTTTACAAATGACAGTCGATGGTCTTCCGGTAGAAGTTATGGAGGCCCAACTACGCCAGGAAATATCAGTGAACCGCTCAAAACATAAAGTTGGCTGGGAAATTATGGGTGCCATGGGAACCTATTGTCCGGCCTTTGGAATGGTTGGTACATTAATCGGATTGATCCAAATGTTAGCCGATTTGAGCGATCCCGGAACAATCGGTCCCAAAATGGCGGTCGCAATGATCACAACTTTTTATGGAGCTCTTTTTGCCAATTTAATATTCCTTCCCATGTCTGGTAAACTACAACGCCGGTCAGCTACTGAAACCACACACAAAAGCCTGCTATTTGAAGGCGTTCTGGGGATTCGTAATGGTGAAAATCCCAAGGTTATGCGCGAGCGGCTGATGATCTATGTTGAAG
>CAYTLS010000175.1:0-5462 GCA_964438745.1 uncultured bacterium | reverse complement strand
GAGACCAAACACAGGTCTCCCGATTTTTTGAAAGAAATCTATTTTGTACCGGAAGAATTTTTTACTACGCCAGTGAGCATGAAACAATTTGTTGCTATTTACAAAGGATTTTATCCCAATTTCAGTGAACAGGACCTCAAAAAGTATATCACGGAATTTGAACTTCCCGATAATGGCAATCTGGCTTCCTTTTCCTACGGCATGAAGAAAAAATTCCTGATCGCCTTTGGAATTGCCACCAATTGCAGAGTCCTGATCCTGGATGAACCTTCCAATGGTCTGGATATCCCCAGCAAAAGCAAACTTCGCAAAATTCTGGCCTCTTCCATCAATGAAGACCGCTCTTTCATTATTTCCACACACCAGGTCAGGGATATTGATCAGTTGATTGATCCGGTGCTTATCATTGAAGACGGTAAAGTATTATTCAATTACAGCCTGGAAGAGATATCCGAAAAACTCGCCCTGAAAGTGGTCGAAGAATTACCGGCGGTAGGCGTCCTCCATTCCGAAAAAACAGTCGGCGGCTATTCAATATTGATAGAACGAGAAGAGGAAGAATCCTATGCGATGGATATCGAGACACTTTTCAACGCTGTGATTAATAATAAAGAAAAAATCAGAGCGATTTTTTCTGATTCAAATGAAAAGAATTGAGGTAGATTATGACAATAAATAATTACTTTAATCCGACCCGATTTTTTCTGACATTAAAAAATGATATTGTCAGAAATTTAAAAACCTATTTACTGGCCCTCGGCGCCATAACCGGTGTTTTTACAGCCATAGATTTTCTGCCCGGAATAATAGCGGGGAATCCGGTAATTGCCGTTCAGGCTTATTTGCCACTTTTTATGGTACTGGGGTTTATCTTCAGTTCCCTGGTTTTCAATGAAATGCATGAACCACAAAAAGGATTGGTATATCTGACCACCCCCTCATCCACCCTTGAGAAACTTATCAGCCGTTTGCTGATCAGTTCCGTCTTTTATGTAGGGATAATGTTTGTTTACTTCCACCTACTGACTTTATTTTTAAATGGAATGAACTATCTGTTTTTTGACGCTTCGCCGGTAGACTTTTATTTTAACTGGACATTGGCCCGTATTTACATTATCGTGCAATCAATTTTCATTTTCGCTTCCAGTTATTTCAAGAAAAACGCTTTCCTGAAATTATTATTCGCCGGATTTGTGCTGCAAATGATATTGAGTTTCTTTTCTATTATCAATATGAAATTATTATTTGATCTTCAAGACATGTCCAATATTGATGTAGAGCAACTGGATATATCATTCGGCACTATTGCGGATTTAGTCAAAGCAGCATTTTATACAACAAAATTCCTGTTCTTTTGGGTAATGGCACCGTTTTTCTGGTTCATGACATATCTCAGAATATCCGAGAAGGAGGTGTAAAATGAAATTTAAAAATGACCAACCCATCTATCAGCAAATCGGGATGTATATTCGCAATGATATATTACGTGAAAATATCCAAAGCGGCGACCGCATGCCCTCCATTAGAGAAATGGCAGTGGATATGGAAGTCAATCCCAATACCGTTAACAGAGCTTATGCTGACCTACAATCCCAGGATATTATCCATAACAAACGCGGTATTGGATATTTTATTAACGACAAAGCAAAGGAACTGATCATGCAGGAAGAAAAGAAAGCATTTCTGGAAAAGAAGTTGCCGCAAATCTTTGGTAAAATGATTTTATTAAATATTGATTTTAATGACCTTAAAAAATATTATGAAGATTACAAATCCAAAGGAGGTCAACAATGAAACTTTCCAATAAAATACTGATCGGACTGTTGGTTTTTGTCATTCTGTTTCAGTTCTTTGCCATGTTGAAATTCCGCTCTTTTGTAAAAGAGGCTATGGTCAGCTCCAATACTATTGACCGCACACTATGGAACGACCTGATGGATTCAGAAGTAATTGAAAAAAATTATGATTTTGGTGATTTTGATGAAGTCTATCTCAAGTTTCACGGCAATGCCATCATCAAACAATCCGATGCGTTTAAAATTACAGTCAAAGGCCCAAAGGATTTTCTTTCCTCAGAATATTTTGAGATCGCTACTGATGGCAGCACCTTGCATATCGAATGTCCCGTGTATCGACATTCCCATTATGAAATCTTCACTATTATCGAAATGCCATCAATCAAAAAAGTCAACGGACAGGAACGGTTGGATATCATTTTCCAGGATTTTGAGGAAAATAAAGTAAAAATTAAAATCGCCGGTGATTGCTCTGTTCAGGGTAACAATAACGCGATTGAATTTCTTGAACTGGATAGTTTTGGTGAAATTAACTTTGATTTTGCCAATTCCGTCATACAAGAAGCTGAAGTCCGGGCCATGGGCGAAACCGAAGTCAGTATGAAAGTCACAGATATTGACATTAAAGCCTTTGGCGAAAGTGATTTTGATTTGCACATGAATGGTGGCAGATTAGACGGACAGATGATCGGTGAAGGCAATGTGAATTATAGCGGCGAAATCGGCAGAAACTCATTAAAATTCCTCGGACCGGGAAAGGTTCGCAGACGATAATAAACCCTCAACTCCAAATAAACCATGAAAAGGATGACTTAAGTCGTCCTTTTTGTGTTTTCCTCATTGATAAAATCCATCGACAGAATCCGGTCAAGAGTTTTCCGGATATCGTAAATATTAAATTGTTTGGCATAGGTGACCAATAAATTGCCTTCATAAATCAAAGTATCTGCCCGGTGTGTTTTGCCCAAATTGACAATATCTTGGGCTAGTTCCTCAATTTCTGAAATCATCATTGTATCCGCCAAATTCTGTATCCGGGGAATAATATACCTGTTCATTTTTTGTTGAAGGATTTCCGGGTCTTGAATTTTGCGTTCACTTCTGTTTTCTACCGGAATTGAAGTATCTTCGATCGAAGTAGAAGGGATGTAGCGCGTTAATATTTCAAATAATTTTTCTTTAACAATTGGTTTCTGCAGATAAGCGGAAAAAGCAAATACTTCACTGATCTTTTGCCCGTTATAAAACGGCGAAGCCGTCAAAGCGATGATGGGAATATCTTTGGTAGCTGGATTGTTATGGATAATTTTTGCGGCTTTCAGTCCGTCCATTACCGGCATCAAAATATCCATGATTATTATATCCGGCTTCATGACCGGGGCAATGATCGTGGCCTCTTCCCCATTAATCGCGACGACAACTTTCTGATTAATATTTTCCAGGAAAGCTTTCAAAACTTCCTGATTTGATACAACATCATCTACAATCAAAATTTTACGTTGCTCAAATTTTAAATTTTCCGGTATCTTCGATTGTTTTTCCATATCTTGTATTTCAGATTTCGGAATCGCAACATTTTTGAAAATAATTGTAAATAAACTCCCCTTGCCCGATTCGCTCTCAACACTGATTTCACCATTCATCATTTCTACCAGTTTTTTGCTGATGCTCAATCCTAAGCCGGTGCCGCCAAAGCGCCGGGTATCCTGTCCTTCCTGTTGTTTAAATGAATCAAATATTGACTTTTGTTCTTTCTTTGGAATGCCAATCCCCGTATCTTCCACTTCAAAAATCAGGTTTATTTTACCATTTTTTACCGACTCCCGGCGTAATTTTATTTTTACATATCCGGCCTCGGTAAATTTCATGGCATTACCGACAATATTGAGCAAAATCTGTCGAATACGTGTTTCATCCAGCAAAACATACTCGGGAATATCTTCTGCAACATCAATAATCAGGCTGAGTTTTTTTTCCAATATTGTCGTCTGAAAAATATGCTCAATTTCATTTAACACCAGGGAGGGGTTCACAGGCTCCATTTCCAGAGTCATTTTCCCGGCTTCCATTTTTGACAGATCCAGAATATCATTAATAATAATCAGCAGGCTATTGCCGGAAACTTTTATTGATTTGATATAATTACTGGCGACCGGATCAGTTATCATGCCCGACATCAGTTCGCTAAAGCCGATAATCGCATTCAGTGGCGTGCGGATCTCATGGCTCATATTGGCAAGAAATTCGGTTTTGGTGCGATTGGCGTACTTAGCACTTTTCAAGGCCTGTGTAAGAATTGTCTCTGTATCTTTTTGCTGCCGAATGATCTGTTGCATGTGATTATTTGTTTGTTGCAGGTCCCTGGTCTGGTCATTGACCAATTTCTGTAAATGATCGCGGTGTTCTTTCAGGCTTTGTTCAGATTCTTTGAGTTTGACCACCATTTTTTTAAAGGCAATTGCCATATTATCAAACTCAATCGTATTGAACCTGGGCATATCCTGAATGATTTTGCCGTTTTGTATGTCGTCAGCTGCTTCTGTCAGGTATTTCACCGGTTGAATGAGACGCTTCATATGAGATGATAACAATAGCAAAACCAGACCAAATAACAGAATCGTTCCAAATAATAGCACAGCAATGTATTGAATAATTTTAATTTTATCCCCTGTCGTAGGAAACAATATTCCAAATTGCACATTCCCATTCGTTAGATTGATATTTTTTGTCATCAATAAAAGATTTTTATAATGATAAATATTATCACGATGATGGGTAAATACGTCTAAATCAGGACCCTCAAATTTGGAGACAAGGTTTGTCGCTGCCAATGATTTGTCGCACCAAATACCAAAGGGTTCAATTAACCGGTTTGTTAAATATTTATGGAATTGCTCATCATTCAAATTGATTGTGCATAGGACAAATCCAATTAATTGATCCTGCTGCATAATTTTCCGGCTGTAGTAGAGCAAAAGTTTATTATTAATTTGAAGTCGTCCTAATGTCCTGTTAAAAAAGAAACGGTTTCTTAGTTTCTGTTCGGTAATCTCCGATTCACCAAAATTGACAATTGTATTCCTCAGACTATCGACAATTACAATATCCTCAACTCGCAATATATCCTTTTGAATCTTTAAATACTTTAAAATCTCTTCAATTTTACGATCAGCAATATAATTCTTTAATGTATTATCAGATGATAGCGTTTTTGATCCCTGAACCAGCCGTTTTATATCATTTCCTAAAATAAGGGAAAAAGTTTCCAGGTTTGCCGCCATTTTTTTATAACTGTTCGATTTTAATTGGGAATTCAAAAAAATCCCCAAAAAGACCATCACTGTTATGAGTGGAATTAAAATGGCAATACTTGCCAGTCGATATATTCTTTTCCCAAATTTAGTTTTCATTGAATCTTAAATGCTATTCTATTCATATCCGGATCAAAGCATGGTTGCCAATACAAATATCTGACCAATCCGGTTTTAAATGTTGATATTATCTCCCAATGGGTAATAAAAACAGATTTTCTAAAGTGACACATCCGGTTTGCAACCTCTTTTTCAGATAGGGCATAAGTGTTTTAATATTCGCTTCCCGGTCAACAATTTCTATAATTATTGGCAGATCTTCATTTAGCCGTATAAACTTGGCGGAATGGATCGG
>CAYTLS010000174.1:0-5463 GCA_964438745.1 uncultured bacterium | reverse complement strand
CTACTTCGACAAGCTCAGCATGACAGTAGAGTTGGGCTTTTGGGACAGCCTCAATTCCAATATTTTAATAAATTAAAATATATTTTTACTTTAAATTTTAAATTATTTTATTTAAACTACCAATATCTATATAATTAGGAGCACTTATGGCACTTCTTTCTTTTAAATTCATTTTTAAGAGAGTAATCTTTGTTTTAGCATTATTATTATCGGTGAGTTTTGCAGAAAATGAAATTACCTCTTTTATTGGTGGAAACCATTATTTCAATGTTCGTTTAAATACTAATATTTTAACTGGCACAAATGCCAGAATTGCATCTTTTGGCAATAGCCCAAGCTCTATGCTGGCATCCCCGGCCATGATAGGGAATAATCCTGCATCAATCGGATACCTAAAGAACAATTCTTTTGAATTAGAATTTTTACCACCAGTCATGATGAATATCGGAAATCTTTATGGCGGTTTTCAGGATAAGATCAACACGACTGTAGATGACGCTATTGCAGATATGAAATCAGCAGATTTACAACCGGTATATCCGGGTGTTGAGATGATTACAGGCCAACCGGCAAAAATTAATAGTTTATCAATGATCTGGAATTTGAACCGGTATGGTAATTTTGGAATTAGTTATAATAACTTATTTGATTTAAACCTAAATGGTGTGATAAATGGTCTCTCTTTTCAGGCCTCTGATATTAGTATTGTTGAAGAGGGGGGAGATAGTCATGAAGAAAAGACTATCGTACCGCTGGCTGTCGAGGCATTGATCAATATGAAAATGAAGTACCATACTGCCAATTTTGTTTGGGGCAAACGGTTTTTAGATGATCAATATAGTATTGGTATTGGAATAAATGTACTTGCGGCGGATATAGACATTAGCGAAGAAACCCTGATTGACGGTATTATTCGCCAGACTGGAGGCTCGGCTGATATAACCGCAGTGTTTAATGATCCATCAGCTGATTATCGTAATTCAATGAATATTGAAATGGAAAGCGGTTTTTCAAAAAAAATGATACGTCCCAAACTGGGTGTTAGTTACCATCCGGCAGAAAATTTTTACTTTGATATGTCCATAATTACCAAAAGCAGAATGCTAATGGACGGTGCACTTGAAATTAGTCAGCATAATCTAGGGGCACTAAATATCAATTACGATGAAGCCGCCGGAGAAGAAATGTTTGATTTTAATCAATTGAAACCATCACAAATCACTTATACAAATAAGACGGTCTATACCAGTGATTATCTAGTTTTTGAATATCCCGGTAGTGTTGGATTATCTATTGGGTATCGTAAAAATTGGTTCGCCGGAATATTTGCTTATGAAAAAAGTATTGGAGAGTTTTCTTTGCATTATAAGTGTGATGTTTTTGAAGACGGACAGAAAAAAGTGGGTAATAAATTTGTGTTCTATGCTGATACCACCCAAAAAGATTATAAGATAATTCATAATCCAAATCATACCTTAAAATTTGGTGTGGGGTTCGGTATTTTTTCCATGGGAGGACAGATTATTCTGGGGGATATCCTATTTGATGGGTTGACTAATAATGAAGGTGAGCCGCTGGAAAACATAATGGGAACAGTGATAGGAGGATCTTTTTCTACTAATCTGCGATTTAAGTTGGGTGAAAATATTAACTGTGATCTGGGTTTGATCAGTATGCCAGGCCCCTTCTTGAGAACAAACATCGCCTATACATTTTGAAACAATAAATATTTATTATGGAGATAACCATGATTTTTATAAAAAAATGGACAAAATACCTGACAATCATAATTTTTATCTGTGGTCTGATTGCTTCTGGCTATTCTGAAACTTTGTATTTTGACGGATTAAGAAAGATCAATAATGATTTATTAGTCAATCAAAGTAATCTTAGTAATGACCTGGTTTTAACAGCTATTCCGCTGGATTTTTATAAAAGCTATGAAACCTTGACGATCAGTTGGCAACCAACCAGTGAAACATGTCATCTCTATTATTCGGAATCTCCGGGTGGCCGAAATTTATCAAATTATAATAATTTGAATATCTCTGGCAGTGGTACGATACAGAAAACCCCCTCTCAGTTAGGATTAGGGGTTGGCAGTTATTACTGTGTCGTAGCAAATGCTTCAAAAGACTTGGTTTCAGCGGAATTTAGATTGATTGTCGAATCAGAACAAGGGGTTCAGATGGTTCAGCCGACCGGAGCAATCAGCGATCCGGTACCTACTTTTAGTTGGGAACCCAATACCGGTGTACCTTATTACCATATTGTTGTTTCTGATAATCCCTTTGTAATAGAAGAGGATGATCAGGGTAATCTTCAAGTCACCGGCGCTCAGGCAATCTGGCAAGCCATTACACCGAATACTTCTATCGAATATGGCGCTCCTGATCCTTCCGGTTATTCTACTCTATCACCGCCTCCGGTTGTATCCGGTATCGAATATAATTGGATTGTCGTTAATAATTATGGTAATTCTATCGCATATTCCTCGGATGTTGTGACCCAGCCTCAGGAATTTAATTTTATAACTGAGACGCCGATGGAAGCACCAATTCTGATTAGTCCGGTTAACAGTAATGTGAATGATACCACTTTTATCAATGGTGATGAGGTTATTACCTTTGAATGGAGTGGTGTGGACAATGCCATGGTCTATGAAATATTTTTATCAGAGATTCGGCTGGAAGATGGCAGTGAGGTCAAATATACTGTTTTTAATAAAACAACTACGAATACTTTTATTGATTTTTCTGCCGGCAACATGTTGGTCAATTCAAATTATTCCTGGAAAGTTATTGCCACTAATGATGAAGATAATAGTGCAATAAGTAATGTTTTTGAATTTTCCTATCGGGTGGCAGATGGCACGCTAAATATTAATGTCAAAAACAAAGACAATGTAACCTTGTCCTATGCAACGGTAAAAATTGATCCGATCGATGGTTCCAGTGATGAAGCACCACTATTGCTGGGGGATAATGGACAGATATCAAAGACATTGCCAATTGGAACTTATGTTCTGACAGCTGATAAGGAAGGATATGAAACATTTAAAGACACTGTTGATGTTGCCCAGAATACAACAAAACGAGTAGATTTATATCTTGATTATTCTCCTGCTTCAATCTATGGAAATATCGTGGATGGCAAGGGTGTTTTTGTTAGTAATGCAAAAGTTAAAGCAGTCAGTGAAGAGGGGGAGGAAAGAACCGCAACAGCCAATGCCGGCAGTTATTCTTTATATGTGACGCCTGGCTATTGGACAATTTCAGCATCTAAAGAAGGCTATACACAGAGCAATTCAATCGGGAAAAATATTTCTGCCGGATCAAATGTTCAATTAGACGAGCTGGAGTTGATCAAAAATGAAAAGGACCTAACCGGAGCGATAGTCAACCCCTCAGGAGCCCCCTTAAAAAGTGTGAATGTCACCGCTAAAAATGGTGGTTTATCAATACAGAAAATAACCAATTCCAGTGGCAATTTTACTTTTGAAGGTATCAGTTTTGGCACCTGGACAATTCATACAGAAAAGAGTGGTTACACTTCACCAAAGGATCCTGAATTGGAAATAAGAGCATCATCCCCGAATTTAATCACATTGAACGAAATTGTGCTAACCCCGAGAGCAAATATTATTTCCGGTAATGCGAACAACAGTTCTGTTGGACTGGAAAATGTTATTATTACAGCAACGCCTCCTTCCGGTTCCCCGGTCCAAACGACCTCTGACAGCTATGGAGACTATTCTATCAATTTGCCATCAGGCGATTATACATTAACAGCAACTCTAACCAGCTATACTTCACAAAATAGCCATACACTAAATCTATCTGTAGGAGAAACTCTTGATGGTTTCGATTTTACGCTCATTCCAAATGAGAGTTTTATCAAAGGAAAAGTTACTACCGAGGCAACCGGCCTTAAAAATGTAACTGTTTCCAATGGAAGTGAGGAGGTAACAACGAATGATCTGGGACGTTATTCTCTGTCCGTCACTCCTGGAACCTATGAGATCACTGCCAGCAAGACTGGCTATTCCAGCAGTGAAACTAAAATTGTATCCGTCGGTGCAGGACAGATGGTCGAGAATATTGATTTTGCAATGGCGCCAAATGCCAGTGTACTTTCTGGTAAAGTTCAGTATTCCGGTACTAATGTGGTAAACGCCACGGTAAAAGGTTATAAACTGCTCACTAGTGGCAATATAATCAATATTTCTGAGGTTAAATCCGATGCTTCTGGAAATTATGAATTAAACTTATTACCCGGGACTTACAAAATTTGGGCTGAAAAATCTAATTTTATTTGTGAGGATTCTCTGTCAATAAATGTTTTAGCGGGTCAAAATTATCAAAATAAAAACATCTCCCTCGTAGAAAATATTGCAACAATTAATGGAATAACAAAAAATAAAAGCGATGAGAATTTGCGGGCGGTATCGGTGACCATTGTTGATCAGAATGATCCTCAGAAATTTTACAGTACCATTTCCAATGCATCGGGACAATTTACTGTAAATGTTACACCGGGAAGCGCTTATGAAATAAGAGTGCAGAAATCGGGATATGGAATGGCGAAGATTACAACCAATGAATTAGAAACAGGGAGTAGTAGCCAATTTAGTCTCGCGCTTGAAGCGTTGCCCTCTCAATTAGTGGGCAGTATTTTTGATGATGTCGGTAAAGTTATTAAAAATGCAGAAATAACAGTAACGAATGAGCAAAATAGTTATCAGGCAATGTCAGATATTAATGGTAAATATTCAGTTAACCTTGCTTATGGCAGTTATAATATATCAGCACAGAAAGTCGGTTATTTATCCACTTTTGATGAAATAGAGATTACACCCGGCCAAAAGGATACGATGAATCTTGTCATTGAAGAAAATTTTTCAACACTGACAGGAAAAATTACAGATAATGACAATAATGTTTTGGAAGAAGTAACCATAACCGCAACAAGATCATCCGGTGGTGGCGCCACGAACCAAAGTGATGATAATGGAAATTATCTGTTGACTGATTTGCTACCCGGCCAATATAAACTTGTATATTCTAAAGATAATTTTGTTAACTATGAAGAATCCAGCCAAACAATTCCAACAGGTGCCAGTATTACCAAAGATGTGACCTTGATTCAGAACAATGGTTCAATCATTGTAACTGTTTCTTATGATCAAAACCCGCTTGATGAAGTGACGATCACAGCAGAAAATCAAACCAGTGGTGAAAATTATTTTGCAACAACAAATAATGAGGGAAAGGCAGAACTTTTTGGATTACCTGCAAATGTAGAAATCAAATTAGCTGCCAGTAAAGTCAATTATGTTGCTGAATCCCAAATAATTGAATTGCAACCCGGTGAAATTAAACTGTTGGAAATGACCATGAATTTGACAAATGCTGAACTTTCCGGCAAAGTTTAAAGTCTTTCCGGAAGCGTTGCGCGATCATG
>CAYTLS010000173.1:0-5463 GCA_964438745.1 uncultured bacterium | reverse complement strand
CGCGTTTACCAAAGGGTGTCTCCACATCATCCAGGGCCACCGATCCAACTACTAATACAGATTTGCTCATAAAATAATATTCCTTATCATTAATATTGTAAATATACTGGCAAAAGTACAAAATTCCTGATTTGTTTTCAATAATCTTTATTTATTAATAAATTCCAGCCATGAATTACAATTTTTGCTACAAGTGCGGACAAAAAACGGAAAGCAAAAAAATCGCAGGAAAAATCCGTTCCTTCTGTGAAAATTGTAATCTGGTACTCTACAAAAATCCGATTCCTTCGGTAGCAATTGTCGCGTTTAATTCACAACAGGAAATATTACTGACCAAACGGGGCATAGAGCCCGGCAAAGGGATGTGGTGTCTGCCCGGCGGCTTTGTTGAAACCGGAGAACTTGTAACCGAAACTGTAAAGCGGGAACTAAAAGAGGAAACCAACCTGGATTGTACACATATCCGGATTATTGGCGCCGAGTCCGTCATCAATGGATTTTGGGGAGATATATTGATCCTGGGATTTTCAGTCGACCTTCGGCCCGGCCAGTTAATTGCCGGCGATGATGCGGTTGAAGCAGGCTTTTTTCCCCTTGATAATCGTCCGGGAATTGTATTTCCAATCCATGAAGACTTTATGAACCATTATCTGAAGAGTTTGATGTAATATGCAGAACAGAAAAAAAATATTGGTGGGAATCAGCGGTGGGGTCGATAGTTCAGCCGCTCTTTACCTGCTTAGAGAACAGGGCTATGATCCTATTGGCATTACCCTGAAAGTAATCGAAAATACCAAAGACAGCAAATTTGAAGGTGAACTGGAAAGAACTAAAAATCTCTGCAAAAAACTGAATATCGAGCATATTGTCCGGCATGTTGAGCAAGAGTTTTATGACAAGATCATCATTGATTTTGTCAACACCTATTTACAGGGAGAAACCCCTAATCCCTGTGTTGTTTGCAATAAGCATATCAAGTGGAATTTTTTGCTGTCTGAAGCTGACAAGTTAGACATCAATTATGTCGCTACCGGCCATTATGCCCGGATCATTGAAAAAAATGGCCAATTTGAGTTATATAAAGGAATTGACGAGAATAAAGATCAGAGTTATATGTTGTGGCAATTGGGGCAGGCGGAGCTCTCGCGGACAATGTTTCCGCTGGGCGAGTATACGAAAGATAAGATCAGAGAAATTGCCAGCGCTCATTCCCTGGTGCCGGAATCACTGGCGGAAAGTCAGGATATTTGTTTTATTCCCGAAAACGACTATCGCAAATACCTGAAAACAAACTTTTTCGACCGGTTAAAATTGATCGGGAAAGGGGATCTGGTAGACACCGATGGTACAGTTGTCGGAAAACATGATGGATTTTACAATTTTACAATCGGCCAGCGAAAAGGATTTAAGATCGGTTTTGGTGAACGACGTTATGTCAAGCAACTTGATGCGAAAGACAACCGCATCGTGATCGCCAGAAATGAAGACCTTTTCAGCAACGGCGCAATTATCAAAAACATAAATTTCCCGGCCGGTATTGCTCCCAAAGAGGTTTCCGGCACCATAAAGATCCGGTACAATCACAAAGGGGTTCCCTGCCGGGGTAAATTTACATCCAATGGAATACTGAAAATTACTTTTGATCAGCCCCAACGGGCCGTGACGCCGGGACAAACAGCAGTTATTTACGATGGCGATAAAGTATTATTAGGTGGTATAATAAATGAAATCTTATAAAAGGTAAACCAATGAAAAAGATCAGAATTAACACGCTCTTAGAAAAAAAAGAAAACAAGGAAAAAATTACCGCACTGACGGCTTATGACTATACTTTTGCTTATTTAATGGATGAAGCGGGTATAGACATTTTGTTGGTGGGTGATTCACTGGGTAATGTTTGTGCCGGCCATGAAACGACTCTGCCGGTCACCATGGATCAGATGGTCTACCATACAAAATCCGTCAAGCGGGGCGTTAAAAACAGTCTGCTGGTGGCGGACCTCCCCTTTTTGTCCTACCAAATATCAAAAGATGAAGCGATTTACAATGCCGGCCGCCTGGTCAAAGATGGTGGCGCGGAAGCCGTGAAGTTGGAAGGTAGTGAGTTCAATCTGCCGATTGTCGAACATCTGACAAAAATCGGTATTCCGGTCATGGGACACCTGGGCCTTACACCACAAAGCGTCAATCAATTCAGCGGCTTTGGTGTACGGGGCCGCGAAAAGCAGGAAGCCGATCAGATATACAGCGCTGCCAGACGATTGGAACAGGCTGGCGCTTTCGCCATTGTCCTGGAAAAAATACCGGCCCAACTGGCGGAAGTCATCACTGATGAATTATCCATTCCAACCATTGGAATCGGAGCAGGCCCCGGTTGTGACGGGCAGATTCTGGTATCCTATGATATGCTGGGACTTTTTGATAAATTTAAACCTGGTTTTGTGAAGTATTACCGCAATCTGGGCCAGGAAGTCCGCGATGCCGTCAAAGAATATTGTGATGATGTAAAAGCCGGCCAATATCCCTCTGAAAAAGAGAGTTATGAATGATCCGGCAACAATAAAACCATTGCGTATTTTACAGGAGTTAAAGTGAAGGTTATTAAAACAACTGATCAGCTGAGAAAGGAACTCCAGCAGTACCGACAAAATAAAACCATCGGTTTTGTTCCCACCATGGGATATTTTCATGACGGTCATTTGTCACTCATGGACCGGGCTCGCGGGGAAACTGATATTGTGGTGGTCTCGATCTATGTAAACCCCACACAATTTGGTCCCGGTGAAGACCTGAATGTCTACCCCCGGGATTTTAAGCGGGATGAAAAGCTGGCTATTGACCGTGGTGTGTCTATCATTTTTTATCCGGACAATAATGAAATGTATCCGGAAGGATACAGAACCTATGTTTATACAGAAGAATTATCCCAAAAACTATGTGGTAAAACCCGTACCAATCATTTTCGCGGGGTCACTACTATTGTCACCAAACTACTCAATATTGTCCAACCGGATCTGGCGGTTTTTGGTCAAAAAGACCATCAGCAGGCGATTATCCTGCAACGTATGGTGAAAGACCTGAATATTCCGGTGAAACTGGTTATCGCGCCGATTGTGCGTGAAAAAGATGGGCTCGCCATGAGCAGTAGAAATAAATACCTGTCCCCGGAAGAACGCCGGCAGGCAACCGTCCTGTACAAAGCCCTGCAGAGAGCAAAAAAACTTGTGGAAGGCGGCGAAAATTCCGCGGCTGAAATCAAACAACAGATTATCGATAAAATAGAGACCTCTCCCCTGGCAAATATCGAATATGTTGAGATTATTAATAATAAAGATTTAACCGCTGTTAAAACAATCACTGAGGGAACTTTTGCAGCGGTTGCGGTGTTTTATGGACAGACCAGGTTAATTGACAATATTATTTTGAAGTCATAACAAGGCCTGAATTGGTGGCTATGAAGCTTTTATAAAAATACTCCAATTTCGGTCTGATAATATTCTTGACATATTGTCTAAAAACCCTTAAAATGGAGAGTAATTTAATAAATGGTGAGATTATGAAATCAAAATATTTTTTAGTGACAATTCTAGTGTTATTACCCATGATCCTTTTCGGACAGGTAAAGGAACAAATACCCAATCCAATCTCAGTAGAAGAGATGATCCAGATTCCGGTGCAACGGGATATGAGTCTGAATTTTAAATGGTTTGATGCGAATAAATTCACCATGTCACATTCCTATTCCATGTCAGTGGGGTCCTTTGGTAAAAATCCCTATTCCCAGGGAATGTATTTAAACCAAATGAATTACGCTTTCTCTGACAAACTCAATCTGAAAGCTGTCGTCGGATTCACACATGACCCATTGCAACTGGGAAATACCAATTTACCGGGGCAGGGTTTTGATCTGGACAACATGGTTTACGGCGCGGAAGTCGCCTATCGCCCAACTAAAAATTCGGTTTTTAAATTTTCTTTTGAACGGACACCGGCTCAATATGGCGGATATGGCTATAATCCATACGGTTACTCACCTTATGGATATCGCGGATATTATCGCAGCCCCTCTCTTTTTAATAATCATGATCATTATATGGGTTTTTAAACAGGAATGGCGAGAAAAAAAACGAATCAGAAACAACAAAAAACAACTAATAAGATCTATAATATCCAAAAATGGCTACTCAACTTTGCAATCGTATGTTTAGCCATTATTATTTTTAGTTTTATGCTATCATCTACGCGAAGATTCAGCAGCAATCCCGAAAAAATCGACCTCTCCCGGCAGACTGTTGTCAATCAGATGCCCAAATACGGAAATATTTGTATCGAGGTGTTAAATGGCTGTGGCATTCCCGGGATGGCCGGCAAGTACACCACATACTTGAGACACCGCGGCTTCGATGTAATCTATACCGGTAATGCTGATCAAATGAATTACCCCGAAACCTTTGTCTTTGCCAATGATACCAGCGATACCAAACTCACACCGCTACTCAAAGCAATGGATTTTTCAAAGAAAAGAATAGAATTTAACAGCGCAATGGATACGCACATTAATTACCAAATTATCCTGGGAAAAGACTGTGACCGGATACCAGTCTTCGAAACAATCAAAAATATGGAGAATACTTTTTAATTCTATGACAACGAAACAAAAACTGACAGACGAACAGATCAGGGAACTGGCCCTCAAAGCCGCACAATTGGCTGACGATAAAAAAGCCCTGGATATCAAAATTTTAGATCTGAGAGAAATGACCACAATGACGGATTATTTTATTATTTGTACCGGTGAAGTGGACGAGCATGTTAAAGCGATTGTCAAATCCATTGAACGGGGACTGATAGAATCGGATAATTTTAAGGCATGGCACATCGAAGGCTATAGCAATGCCAATTGGGTGGTCATGGATTATTATGATTTTGTGGTACATATTTTTAACCCCGGTTCCAGGGACTATTACAAACTGGAAAAACTCTGGGGCGACGCACCCACAATTGATTTTTAAACTTTTGTCTTGATCGATAAATGAAAAGAGCCGGCTGTTATCAGTCGGCTTTTTTTATTTGCCCCGCGGTTGTACGCAGAATCCTTTCAAATGATCGCAGACCTCTGGAAGGGTTGGCCTAATAATTATTATCAGCGTAATTCCCGGCGGAAAATTTTAATACTCCTCTTCTTCCAAAACAATATCAAAAGTCACCTTATTCCTCATCACCTGTATTTTTTCAATAATATAATTCTTCACCGGCACATTAGCATGATGGATACCATGAAAATCAGTGTGAACTTTTTCAATTTCATCGATAATTTCCATGCCCTCTATAACTTTTCCAAAGACACAATACCCCCAGCCAAAAAAAGTTTTATCTTCAAAGTCATAAGTCGGGTTGTCCGAGGTATTGATAAAAAATTCTGAAGTTGCCGAATGGGGCTGTCGATCCCGGGCCATGGCAAGG
>CAYTLS010000172.1:0-5470 GCA_964438745.1 uncultured bacterium | reverse complement strand
ACACAAATGAAATTTCCTATACGCCTTATGAATAACCATCTAATAATGAGTTAATATTGTTAATATAAAAATCTTTATCTATTATCTTGCCTTTAGGGTTGATCAGTAAAATTCGGTATTTATTCGTTGTATTCCGGTATAAAAAGTAAAAACAAGGATAATAATGCCCAGGAATTTTGACCTAATGACTGATGAAGAATTCGAGGCCATCTGTAACCGGTGCGGCGCCTGTTGTGGCGCCTATGACGGTGATCCCTGTGAAGAGTTGCGACAGGATGAAAAGGGCCTGTACTATTGCGCGGTCTATACTACCCGGCTTGGGGATCACCATACCTTAGCAGGCCTGGAAATGGATTGTGTGTCCATTATCAAAAAATTAAAATATGATTGGATTGGCGATGAAAAATGCGCCTATAAAAAAATGATCAAAGAAGGGAACTTATAAAATTAATGAGGTTGGATCATCAGCCTCTTCTAATCAGACTTTATTAGTATTTACCAGGTCTGCAAATTTTTCAAAGGAACGATCATAGGTACCTTCCACATCATCGGGAAAGGCGCAGGCCGGTAGTTGACGCATGCGCAGATGATAACTCAAACAATCACAGCAAACACCTTTGCGGGGACAGCCGGGATATGAACAATTACAATTGGTTCGATTTTGGGATTTTTTACACTCCATTTTTCTCCTCTTTTCTTTTATACCAGGTTTGTCTGGGATTGCGGAAGGCTTTACCCTTTGCAATCAGCACAAAACTTATTAACGCAAACAGTATATATCCAAAAGCTACTGCCACGGCTAACCAGAAATATAAGGGATTATTATGAATATGGGCATAAACCGGCAGATTTATAGAAAGGATAAAAGGAATTACAAGGGGAAAAGTAATGCCTGTGGAAAACATATAATCGGAAGCCGCCGGAGTTTCAAAATCCGGATCGACAACCCGTAGCAAGGCCAGACCTGTGGGCATTGTACCTGTACTGGCTCCAAATATCAGTAACATTCGGTCAAATTGATGGTCTTTAAAAATCCGTGAACAAAACCAGGGAACAGTGGCAATGGTAATCGTACCCGCCACCAGGCTGGTAATTAAAATTGGTACCAGATATTGCCAGAGTACAGCAATTGAAATGGCTGCGATGGAAGCGGTGACCATATAATCAACGGAAAATCCGGTAATACGATTTAACATACCATTATCCATAATATAATTGATCTTAAAAGCTTTTAATCCCTGTTTGACAACAATGGCTGTTAAGGCTGAAAATACAAAATTTATACCCCACAGTGTATCGCCCAGATCCTGTCCGGCCTGTCCCAAAAAGGATAATCCCCATGTAATTAATTTCAGAATAAGAAAACTCAGCAAATAGACAGCGAGAACCATTGCAAAATTTAAACTCAAGGTATCAATGGCTTCAGATTCACTGGTGAGTTTTGATCCGTCCGGAGAAGTGCCATTTTTTTTATATAAACCCGTGCGAATACCACGCTCACGAATGATCGCTAATTTTTCTTTGGAGAGCCACTCTTTGCGAATGCCATAGTTAATAAGCCAAACACCGCCAAAGCAAGCATATAAAAAGCCAATTGCGGCAAAGGTCAGACCGACACTACCGGCGCCTTCGAACCCAAAACTTTCCCAGTTTTTGCCAATAGCAAAGGATTGACCGGGGCCCTGTGAAAATCCCAGGGGAACAAAAAATCCAAAGGCGGGAAACAAGTCAGGATAAAGCGTTTTTATCAATATAAAGGTCATTAATAACCCAACGATAGCTTGAGTGGCATATTGAAATATTAGTGAAACAGAATTAGCAAAAAGCAGGGGGCCATTATTATTGTTACGCTTCGGCGATTGTTTTAATGTCATTGCAATAAAGGATAAACTAAGTAGATGATAGACAAACGTGCCAAGATTTTCCGTAGAGATCCATTTTGTATGGTCAAAAAGATTGTAAACGATCAAAAGAATAAAACCGGCCGTCAGGGGATTTGGAATCAGATATTTTTGTAAAAATTTAATTTTGTAACGGAGAAAAGTAGCCAATAAAAGCCCTATTGAAATAATACCAAAATCGATAAAAAATCCCCATTGAAAATTCACAATACCCTCCGTTTAATTTTAAATGATTACCTGGGCCAGATGACGCTGCCTTCAGTATTGATTACCAGGGTCCGCCCGCTTTTACTTACCTTTGCCAGGCCAAAACGAAAATCTCCGGCAAAATCAAATTGCGGGGGAATGACTTCCTGCCCGGCTTTATTGATAAACCCCCATTTTTGACCAATAAATACTTTTGCTAATCCACAGGAAAAATCACCGGCGCTTCGAAAAGTTGCCCCAATAATAATATCTCCTTGATGATTGATAAATCCAAATTTGTCAGCTATTTTTACCCGCGCTAAACCTTCCCGGAAAATGTATGTGAAAGTGAATTCAGCGGGAATAGTGATTTCCCCTTGCTGATTGATATATCCCATTTTATTTTTTTTAGCAAAGGGTGCTAATCCTTCAGAAAATGCACTGACAGCATCAAATTTAGGGGTAATTTGAAAATTCATATTCTTATCGAAAAAGCCATATTTCACAGTTGTCGGAAATAGTAAGAAGGTTTGAATTTGTCCAACCTCAGCGAGTCCCTGTGAAAAAGAGGAGAGCCGATAAAAGGGTTTGTTGAAAAGTGTATCCCCGGTGGTATTGATATAGGCCTCACTTTGGCCAATAGGAATAAAACTCAACATGTTTTGTATTTTTACATGGGCAATGCCTTCCTGAAAAGAAAATGCCTCAACAAACGTGGGCGCAATTAAAAAAACGCCATCCGGGTCAATGTATCCCCACTTATTATTGATTTTAACAGCTGCGTATCCATTGGAAAATGGTCGACTTTCATCAAATATAGGCTCAATGGCCAAATCACCTTTGGAATTGATGTAGCCGTATTTATCGCCCAGTCGCACTGGGGCTCTCTCATTGTTGAAAAAGCCGGCCTCATCAAAATGATTTTCTATAATCAGGGTGCCGGTAGAATCAATATAGCCATATTGATTGTCGATTTTTACGGGAATTAATTTAATTTCTGCAAACATGGAACTGAGTAGCAGTAGCAACAGAATAGTAATTCGTTTCATGAAATCCTCATTGTAATTATATGTAAAATCTAATATATAAACTTTGGAATCAAAAAAAAAGGTCAAAAAAAAACCGACCCGGTAAATCGGGTCGGTTATAAAAAATTGAAGAACCTTTTTAATTTACATCGATTTCAATTTCTTTGGGTTTTGCTTCTTCAGCTTTGGGTACCACTATATCAAGCACTCCATTTCGAAATTCTGCTTTAATATCATTTTTTTTCACATTCTGTGGTAGTCGAAAACTTCGTTGAAATTTTCCATAAGTAGACTCAAGACGATGAAAATTTTCGGATTTATCTTCATTTTTGTTTTTCTTTTCACCAGAAATTGTCAAAACATTTTCTTTAACATTTATTTTCACATCTTTTTTATCCAAACCCGGTAATTCCACATGAAATTCAAAGCCGTTATCCATTTCTTCAATATCGACTTTAGGGGTAAACCGACTGATAAATGAGTCTTCACCATTCCAAAAATCATCGTAATAATCCAGATCATCACCAACTGATCTGAGCTGATTCATTGGGTTTCTTTTTAATAAATTCATATTATCCTCCTGTTTTTAATTCACATAAACAATTTTTAAAATCACCTGAAAAGGGTACAAATCATATACCTTGGGTTAAATAAAAACATAATGTCAGTTAAAAATTTCATATTGTCGTAGTCTGGCTCAATATTCCATAAGTATGAATTATTGACATTAAATAATGACATAAATACCTTTATTATGTCAGGCATGATTTTTCTTATTGGGTAGCAGATAATAAGAAATGATACTAAAGTTATTTAATATTTGACTATTTACTATTAAATTCATAGGAAATAAGAAAGAAATACAAAAAGTAATAAATGAGAGGAAAAATGAATAGTAAAAGAATTTATCTTGATCATAATGCCACAACCCCCATCCATCCCGAAGTGAAAAAATATATGATAGAAAACATGGATCTTTTTGGTAATCCCTCCAGTATGCATGAATATGGACGAGAGACCCGCCGGGAAGTGGAAAAAAATCGTAAAATAATTGCTGATTTTATAAATGCAGACCCCGATGAAGTTGTCTTTATGAGTAGTGGTTCCGAGGCCAACAACACGGTTTTATCATTGTCTGCCTGTCCGCTGAAATCTTGTAATATTCAGGGACTGATGAAGCCAAAGATGATCACTTCGACAATCGAACACCCGGCAGTCCTGGAAACCGTGAAATGCCTTAGCGGTAAAAGCGCCGAGGTCGCCTATGTTGAAGTGGATAGCGACGGGAAAATCAATATGGAGCAATTGGAAGAAGAATTAAAAAAAGAGCAAGCATTGTTAGTTTCGATTATGATGGCCAATAATGAAATCGGTACCATCCAAAATATTAAAGAAATCGCGGCCTTAACCCATAAATATAATGCTTTCTTTCATACCGATGCTGTTCAGGCAGCCGGGAAAATTCCAATTGATGTTAGAGAACTGGGAATTGACTTTCTGACGATGTCGGCGCATAAAATCTATGGCCCCAAGGGAATTGGCGCCTTATATATTCGCGATGGTGTCCCGTTTTGTCCACTCATCTATGGTGGCCACCAGGAAGATGGGCGGCGTGCCGGTACGGAAAATTCGCTGGGAATTCTGGGCTTTGGCAAAGCAATAGAAATGCGCAAAAAAGAAATGGCGGCAGAAGAAGCACGGCTATTAACATTAAAAAATAAATTGAAAACGGGGATTATGGAGAAACTGACTCATGTGAAAGTCGTCGGTCATGAAAAAGACTGTCTCCCCGGTACTTTAAATTTATCTTTTGAAGGTGTGGAGGGAGAATCAATCCTACTGTATATGGACCTTTCGGGTATTGCGGTTTCTACAGGTTCGGCTTGTTCATCAGGCACACTGGATCCCTCCCATGTTATTCTGGCGACAGGATTGGATGATGAATTTGCTCACGGTTCTATTCGTTTCAGCCTGGGACGGGAAACCACCGAAGAGGAAATCGATTATGTCATCAAAACGGTGCCGGAGATTATTATAAAACTGAGAAAAATGTCAACAAGAGATTTAAGGAGATAGATATGAGTGATTTAAATTGGGTATATACAGAAAATGTAAAAGATCATTTTATGAATCCGAGAAATGTTCTGGACAATCTGGAAGATTACGATTACGACGGATACGGAAAAACCGGTAATATTAAGTGTGGTGATGAAATGCTGTTTGTTATTAAGGTAGATGATGGAAAAATTTCCGATTGCAAGTGGAAAACCTATGGATGTGCCAGCGCTATTGCCAGCACCTCAAAACTTTCTGAAATGGCTGTGGGGATGACATTGCAGGAAGCTTATCATATAT
>CAYTLS010000171.1:0-5523 GCA_964438745.1 uncultured bacterium | reverse complement strand
AAAAAATGATCAACGGTTTTAACCGTTTCTATAATTTATTTAGGACAGATATGATATCTAATCAATTTTTTCTAAATAGGAGTTTGCCCTGGCATGGCTCCCCATAAAATCAATCATGCTGGTCACTTTTTCAAAATAGGGCCTGGCCTTATTAACCTTTTCCTTTTCGAAATAATATTCACCCAGAGCCAGGTTCAGGAGAATTCTGTGAAATTTTTCGACGCCTTCCCGGGCATACATTTCTTCGGCATAGAGTAAATATTTAATAGCTTTGTCATATTGTTTACTATTGATATAAGCAATACCTAAAAGGCCATTGCCAATCGCGTCAAAGGGTTTTAGATCATAATATTTTTTCAGACTGACGATGGCTTCTTTGTTCTTACCTCCTGCTAAACTCATCATACCTTTTTCCAAAACAGGCAGATATTTTGTGTTTTCAGACCATCTTAATATTTTCCGGTCAGGATCAAAAATGACGGCCTGTGGTTTTTGAATTGTAACAAAAGAAAAGGGTGTTTCTTGTTGGCTAAGATTGATTCTTTTTACGGTTCGATAATCATCATAAGCGAGTTCAATTTCTGCATCTACAGTGTAGATTTCACGTTTTTGAGTAACCAGGCCGGAAACTATATACCGTCCGTCATCCCTTTGTGTTACAGCGTATTCGAGGGCAAATTCGGGTGCGCCTGACCGAAAAAACCATTGTTCAAAAAAGGTATTCAGGTTTAGCCCACTCTCTTCCTCCAATATATGTTTAAATTCATTCAAGCCGATTTGCCGGTTAGCGTATTCTTTTACAACTCTCCTGATTCCTTTTTGAAAAAAGGAATAACCGACATGTTCCATTAACATTGTATATACAAAATGTGCTTTAACACGGGCGAGCATTGCCAGGTCACTGCTGCGGTTGACATCATAATTGCCTAATGGAATATCATTACTGCTATAGCGCTGGAAGTAGAGTTTCGCCGATTGAGGGTAATTTATGGTTCCATGGTTAAGGAAATTCCACATTGCCTTTTCCCCATAAAAATGTCGGTAACATATTACAGGAGAAAACTGTGCAAATCCTTCGCTAAACAATGCGCCTGTATTTTCTTTGCCGGCCACCCATGATCCCCACCACATATGACCAATTTCATGGGCCAGTAGCGGAAATTCGAAAACTGTGTCTCGCAGTGCGGTTTCCGGATAAAAATTCAATCCCTGTCCGCCGGAACCTCCCAGATCCATGGTTATTTCTGAGGGAACTTCAGAGATTGAATAACTGTCATAGGGAAATATTCCGTAGAATTCACTTAAAAATGATACCAGTTGAGCGGCTTTGTTCGCATACATTTCTGCTTTTTGGGGATTATTATCAAAAAAATAAACATTGACTGAAATATCATCCACTTTTTTATTAAAGGAAGTAAACTTGTTGGCATTAAATGTATAATCCATGGGTTTGTTTACGGTATAGGTATAGGAACATCTATTGCCTTTTTCTTTTTTATCCGTTAAAACCCCAACACTTGCAACAGTAAGTTCACTGGGTACATTATAGATTAGTTTTGCTTTGGATTTGGTCAAAGTGCTGTTTATTTTCGGATACCAATCGGTTACAAAATTTGCAAAACAGCCTTCCTTGCCAATATATGCCAAGCAATAATTATATTCAGCATATTCATTGAATAATGTACCGGAGTAGGAAAAAGCCAAGCGCAATTCTTCCTGACCTTTAAAAGAATCGTCACATGGAATTAAGACTTCCATACCGGACCTTCTGTATTCTAACTCCTTTCCCTTTTCATCAGTGATATTATGTATTTTTAGCCCTCTGTTCAGTGAAAACAAAATATTATCTTCTCCCTCTTTTAGGACCGATAGGTCTATTTCTGCCTTACCGGTTATTCTGCCGCTATCGGGATCAATTGTAACATTTATCGTGGCATAATCAGCTTTTAGATAATTTCGCTCTTCCACTTTATTGATAAACCATTTATTATTTGTTTTTATAAAAGAATAGGTGTACCACTGACTTTCATAAAAGCGCCGTTCATTTTTGAAATAGTTCTTTTTTTCAAACACAACA
The DNA here is from genome assembly GCA_964438745.1 of uncultured bacterium. GTDB lineage: Bacteria > Fidelibacterota > UBA2242 > UBA2242 > JAFGTP01 > JAFGTP01. Next base: position 3,446 of record CAYTLS010000171.1, on the reverse strand, counting down.
CCGATGGCTGTATCTTTTTCAACAAAGAGATCATTTAACCGGGTTGTGTATGATAAACTGTCCAATTTTATAGTATTCTTGTATTTTTGTCTGGCTTGTTCCATAAAATCCTGATTTTTAGGATCATAGAATTCCAAAATAGAGTCAATATTCTTTGAAGCAATGAGTTGGTTGATTTCCCGGAATATATTTTCAATTTCCTTTTCCTGGGCATATATATTTATAAAAAATAAAACGGCACCGATTATTACAACAGACTTTTTTATCATTCTATTTTTCTCCTTCCAGGGGTTTTACTAAAAAGAAAATCAACATGACTTTCTTGCAGACATAATATTTCGCAAAATGGTGAAATATCTAAATTTATTGCATAATTATTACAATAATATAGTGTAATATATAAAATTCAAAGTAATACTTAAAGAATTGACGGAAAAAATACCCGCGGAATATTCTTTTTTTTTAGGGGGACGATGTTCAAAAAAAAATGTTTAAAAATTATATGAAGTATTCCTGTTGTATATTGGTATTACCCGGTAAAACGGTAGTGAGTGAACACTTCTTTCCGGGGACGCGGCGCGGCCATGCTGGCAGCCATGAAACTCTGTGAAAAAATCGATAAAGGAAATATTGTGGTGATCTTTCCAGACCGTGGTGAAAAATATTTGAGTACGGGGTTGTTTGGATAGACATTAATTACAGTGAGTTCGATCTAAGGATTTTTACCCAGAATTGTAGTTTGACCATGGGTTTGCATTCATGGCTATTTTGTTTAATCCATTCGGGATTTGTTGTTGTAGGATTCCAATTATTTGATTGGATAAGGGATATTTGAAATTGTTTTAGTGATTTAATCGGTCAAAAAATTACGAGCCGCTAAAAAAAAACCGACACAGGGACATCAATTTCACCAACGGTGAAACATAACTTAACATAGGGCTAAATGAAATGCAGCGTCGTGCAACTTTCCTTAAATTGTTGTATTTACATTACTTTTTTTCTTGATAAAAAAAGTAACAAAAAAATCAAGGCTGTATAAAAATCACCTAAAATATGAATTTACAGGCTATATTTTATAAACTCGTCCCGATACCTATCGGGACTCAAACAGTATAAAATCTTTAACGCCTGCAAATTCATATTTCTTAACGGTAATTTTTATAAGGCCGAAAAGAAGATAAAGGCCAAGAAATAAATCCTTATGAAAATAATAAATTAAAACATTTTTTAATATATTAGTTTGATATTTAAAAGTCTGATCTACAGTGTTTTAAATGAATTGTTACAAAAGTTTTGTAAATAAACAAATTTGCTTAAGTCGAAATGACGTTAATTAGATAAACCAGCCAGGTATTCTACAGGAGTCATTACCGGAATTGCTGTATTGTCTGAACCAAAAATGATACTCATACTGATAGAATTAAGATCTATTAATTTTCTATCCTAAAAAGTTTAACAATATCAAACCATAATTGTTTGACATAGATATTTTTAGGTTCGAAACCGGCTTTCAATAGATTATTATAAGTTTTCCTATTGATGTTTGCGCCATATATATGTAGGGGAATTGGGTTAAGGATATCCATCAGTTTCCCGATGATCTTATGGTTGCTTCTGACATGCTCAAGCATCAACAACTTACCCCCTGATTTGCAAACCCTTTTCATCTCTTTCATGCCCTGCACTGGGTTTGGTACGGAGCAATACACGAACGAGGTTACGATGGTATCAAAACTATTATCCTCGAAATCCATATCTTCAGCATCCATTATATAAAGGTCAACATTATTCTTTAACCGGGCTCTCTTTTTGGCTCTTTTGATCATAGGTTCGCTGAAGTCAATACCTGTTAAATCCACATCTTGTGAATAGTAAGCTAAGTTTTTGCCTGTACCGATGCCAACTTCAAGCACCTTTCCTTCAACCTGCTTAAAAAACTTTTCTCGCCATTTTGAGAAAGCGAATTCCATTGGACTATCGAGCAAATCGTAAATTTTTGCAATGCGGTTGTACCGCTGTTCAATTTTGTTGCTCATTAACTGAATCCTTTTTATTCTATCACTTCAAAATTCCGCATCATTCCCATGTCTTCGTGCTCAAGATTATGACAATGATAAACATAAATACCGGTAAAATCCCTGAAACGCATAATTGCCTGAACCTTCATGCCCGGTAATAATAGAAATGTATCCTGCCACCCTTTGTCAATGAATCCCTCTTTAACAGATTCCCAGACCGATGAATTAACCCCGGATATGTCACGCTCAATGATTTGGAATTGCAACCCGTGTAGGTGAACCGGGTGAGGCATTTGCATCATGTTATTCATCATGCCCATACCGCCGCCATTATCACCATTGATAAATCCCCAAATTTCAGTTGTATTGAGTTTCACTTTCTCCCATTCGGCAACCTCAGTCATTTCAAAGGTTTCTCCATTGATGACCCACTGCATATGCTCAAAAGAAAAATGAAACCGCCGTGGTCGGTTTTCATTTACAGCTTCACCCGTATTTATTTTTTCAACCTCTGAAAGTTTAGTCGGCAGTTCACCCTGAAACCCCGCTTCATCTTTAACCTCAAAAGCCAATAGATCGATTTCCGCTCCATTCTCAACACCTTGTGAGGCTTGCATTCTGTTCCCCATCATGCCGCCCCTTCCCATTTGGGTGCCAGGATCAAACCGAAGGCTTTTTAAAATCACTTCTTCACCTGGGCGATTATTTCTAAAGTCTCTCCAGATATCAACACGTTCACCCGGAGCCAGCATTATGTAAGGCTTTCCAATGGGGTGCTCCAATAAACCACCATCTGTGCCAATGGCAACGATCTCCCTGTCGTCACTCCAGGCCAGTTTGTAAATCCTGGAATTTGACCCGTTAAGCACTCGAAAACGATAAACTCCCTTTTTTACAGTCATTTTCCGGTTAGACTTCCCGTTCACAAACATCTGATTACCTAAAAACCCCCGCATTCGCGCCATGCGGTTGTCATCCAGATATACCAGTTGGTTATCTTCAGCAAACATTCGATCCTGTAATATCAGCGGTAAGTCATATTCTCCCGAAGGGATCTCCTCATTTTCATCTTCGACAATAAACATTCCCGCCAGGCCATAATAGACTTGTGGCCCGGTAATCTGATCTGGGTGGGGATGGAACCAATAGGTTCCAGGCCGGTTGTTTACCGTAAACTCATAAATGTATTCCTCACCTTTCTCGATAGCATACATCGGATGTCCGTCCATTTCAGGGGAAATATGCAGTCCATGCCAGTGAACAATGGTTTCATCGGGCAACTGATTTTTGAACCGGACGCGTATTTTCTGTCCGGGCTTTACATGAAGAATCGGACCAAGATATGTGTCCGGCAATTTATCAAGATTTTCCTCCTCACCTTTTAACAATCTCGATTCGTAAGTGTAGACATCAGTCTTCCCACCTGGC
>CAYTLS010000170.1:0-5526 GCA_964438745.1 uncultured bacterium | reverse complement strand
TCATTCCAATCGTCATTTTTTAATTTTTCGCGACCAGATATCAGGGCTTGAATACATTCGTTCTAATACCAGTGTGCATAACAATGGTATTTTCACCATTCTTAAAGGATTTGAGTATCATGCTTTTGTCGATTTCCGTGAAGTCGAAGATTTTGACGGGCTTTATCAGGAAGTCAATAGTTTTCTGGACGGCCGGGGAGTTCCCAATATCGAATCCGCTATACAGCAGGTACTGGTAAAACCGGTACATGTGGCTTTAAAGAAAAATTACAATGAGTCTTTGATGCGGGATTTCTTTAATCCAAAAAAATTATCCGGAAATCTGGATCTGTATAAACATAATTACAAAGAATTTCTGATTACAATTGGTGAATATTCTGAAATTGTCAGTCAAATACGCAGCGCGGAAATGGAATTCGACAAAACCCTGCAGAATTATAGATTTATACAGGATGCAAAACCGGAACTAATTAAAAAAATCAAAGCCCGTTTCAGTAAGTTTTTTAAGTCACCCAAAAACCAGCTGATATTTTACAGTTGGCTGCTTTTCCATTCGACCGGACAGATTTATACCCAAAAAAACTGGGAAAAGAAATCACGCAGCCTGATCGAAGAGTTGTTTTTCAATAAACTTGTCGATGAGTTAGCCGGTGAATTACAAATAAAAGAGAGCAAGTCTGTCAATGATATTTTATTGATCCTGGTAGAATATCAAAACTGGTTTGAAACAATGCAGGATTCGGGTAAAAGCGTATTAACGCTAATGAAAAAATTCCTGTCCGATTTTAATGTCCGCTCTTTCATAAATATCAATCGCTACAATGGCATTTTATGGTTCAAAAAAGAACCTCTTGAAAATTTAGTGGATTGGCTGGAAGTCGTGGCCTATTTCAACATTTTGAAAACAAATTATCCGTCACTGGAAAAAATTGAGTCAGAATTGGCAGAAATGGAAACTTTTATTGACGACATCAAAACCGGCATGGACAAATCCGACTATAAACTGGAAAAATTTTTGGAAAATGTTGGTCAATAGATCAGTTTAACCTGTATTGCCCTGAATTTTCTTATTTTTTTCACACCTGTCCTAACTGCATTGTTCATGTTTTTATGAAAATGCCCCCTAATTCTTTATACTGGATTTATTAATCCGTGTATTAAATTTTAGGGATATCCGCGTCCCCGGATTAGCAAGTTCAATTTTCAAATCTCCACTCAGCTGTTTTGCCAGAGTTTTAACAAGCGAAAATCCCATTGTTTCGGTTTCCTTGTCAATAGTTAATCGTTCCGGTAATCCCTGACCATTATCCTCAACAAACAATATCGCGTTGCAATCATCCAATTTGCTCAATTTGACGGTTATTTTTGGCTTGTCAACACTGTTGAACGCATGTTTAAATATATTGGTGAACAATTCATTTAAAATAATTGCTAAGGGGATACTGCTATCGATGGTCACATATATCTTTTCCAAATCCAATATAACCTCCACCTGATAGTTGATATTTAATGAATTGGAAATTTGCAGATAGAGGGAGCGGATAAATTGCTCAATATTTATTTCCGCCAGGTTATGGCTTTTATATATTGATTCATGGACAATTGCCATCGACATGATGCGATTATGACTTTCTAACAAAATTTTCTGTAGTTTTTCATTTTTGATGCCGCGCAACTGTAGATTTAACATGCTGAGGATGATCTGCATATTGTTTTTGACCCGGTGATGAATCTCTTTCAGCAGGGTCTCCTTTTCGGCTAATGATTGCTTAATTTTATTTTCAGATTCGATTCGCGCTGAAATATCCCGCAAAATTCCCTGGGTGCCATAAAATTGTTTTGTCTGCCGGTTATAAATTCCTTCCGACTCCAGCATAAATACAGGGTGTTGTTTTCCGGGTTCCGAATGAAATAGCCGGATTTCATAATTTTTGGTTTTGCGAATGCCGGTTCGTCGCTCTTTCAGACGCCAGTAGGCTTCATCATAATCCCCGGGATGGACGAAATCAAAAATATTTCTTCTGATCAGTTCGGATTGACGGTAGCCATAATTTTTCACGGCATTACTAATGAAATAGATAATCCCATTATCATCAATCCGGTAAATAATGTCCGGGACAATTTCTATGATCGAGCTGAGCATCTGCTTTGATTCAACGAGTTTTTCCTCGATTACTTTCCGGTTTTCTATTTCTTCATAGAGTTTTTGGGTTGTTTTATCTATTTCATTTGTTCGTCTTTCAACCATTGTTTCAAGATTGTTTTGGTATTGCATGTTTTGTTTGATCAATTCCGCCTTTTCAAGAGCATTCTTGATCGCGTGACAAAGAATATTCAAATCCTCAATAGGCTTCAAAATATAATCCCATGCCCCTTTTCGTATCGCTTCCATAGCTTCATCCAAAATACCAACGCCACTGACAACAATGACCGGGATCCCGGAATCTTCCTTAATAATATCCTGCAATACTTCCAGACCGCTTTTACCCGGCATACGCAAATCCAGCAAAACAAGATCGGGTTTAAACTGACGAAAAAGGTCAAGACCCACTGTTCCGTTTTCTGCATCCAGAACGGTATATTCAAAATCCTCTAAAAAAGCCCGGAAACTTTCACGAATATATTTTTCATCATCAATCGTGAGTATGACTTTTTCTTCACACAAAAATAGACTCCTGTATTTTTATATACTATTCCCCAATAATTTGAATATAATTTTACATCAAAATAGTCATATTCAAAGTCGAACCTGATTATTTATAGTTTTTTATCCTTTTGATTATCACTGCACACAAAATGATTAAACATTAATAAGAAAAAAGAATTAAATTTTGTACCAGTATAATTTTAGAATTTTTCTGTAAATTCCAAGGAAAAAAAATTTCATTTCATATTTATTTGAGTTTTAACAACTCTTTTAATAATTTTTTGATAATTCAGATAATTCAAAAAGGAAATCGTATGAGAATTGGAATACTTACAAGTGGTGGTGATGTACCGGGATTGAATCCGGCGATACGCGCAATTACAGTCAGAGCAAACAGAGAAGGACACGAAGTTATTGGTATAAAAAAAGGATGGGCCGGATTGATTGATCTGATCCGCGACAAAAATGCCGACAATTTCAGCAATTATGAAATATTATCTGAGCAGACAGTTAATAAAATTGGAAGAACCGGTGGTACTTTTCTGCATACTTCCAGAAAAATTCCCAATAAACTGGCCAAGGAACATGTGCCGGTTCACCTTCGGGATAGTTTTAATGAAGAGATTAATGATCTCACCAGTGAAATCATGAAAAACCTGGAATACCTGGGCGTTGATTATTTGATACCAATCGGTGGAAAAGACTCCCTGAATTATGCGGTGGAATTGCATAAACGCGGAGTTAAAGTGATTGGAATTCCTAAAACAATGGATAATGATGTCTTCGGTACTGACTACTGTATTGGCTTCAGTACCTGTGTTACCCGGACGATTGAAATGACCCATGCTCTCAGAACGTCAGCGGGATCTCACGAACGCTTCCTGATCATAGAAGTCTTTGGTAAATTTGCCGGTTTTACGGCCTTGATCCCGGCAATGGCAGGCGCGGTGGACCGTTGTGTCATACCCGAGCATGAATTTGATCTCGATGAACTAACGGAACTGCTTTCCTCCGACCGGTACAACAATCCCAGCCGATATTCGGTTTGCCTGGTATCTGAAGGTGCAAAAATAAAGAATCCTATCGACGAACAGCCGTTTTCCTATTTCAATATGACGGGACAATATGTCGCTGAACAGGTCAAAAAATTATCCCCAAAATATTGCTATCATCATGGCATCAATGTCATTTTTCAAAAATTAGGGTACCTGGTCCGCTGCGGCAATCCCGATGCACTGGATTCTGTTGTACCCATGGCTTACGGTAATATTGCGCTGGATCTGATCTTAGGCGGTGAATCCGGCCGCATGGTTGCTATTACGGCCGGTGAATACAACCATGTCCCGATTGATATTACCTATAATAAAATCAAAAAGGTAAATGTAGAAAAATATTACAATACAGAACGGTTAAGACCGAAATATAAAAACTTTCAGTACAATCCGTTTTTTATTGTCAAAGATAAATAACTATTGTCAATTACCCTTTATCTCACGGTATTTTTATAAGGATACGGTTATTTTTTTCACAACATAACAGACAAAAAATAGTGCTATGCGTAAACTGTTGCATTTTACGGTAGAAATTCACTATATTTACCTGCTGAAAACTTTGACAATCGAGAGACCGGTAAAGGATTAACAATCTACTGATAACCAGCAAGTAACAATATTTACAGATCATCTTTCCTACTATGATTTTTTTTATAAACCCTCTTAAAAGGAGACTAAACTATGACAAAAAAAATGCAAAGTATGGATGGTAATACAGCTGCCGCTCATGTGGCTTATGCCTTTAGCGACGTTGCTGCAATCTATCCAATTACGCCATCTTCCCCGATGGGAGAAAAAGCTGATGCATGGTCTGCCAATGGATTGAAAAATATCTTTGGCGAAGAAGTTGATGTCATTGAAATGCAATCCGAAGCCGGTGCTGCCGGCGCGGTTCACGGGGCTCTTTCCGGTGGTGCATTGACAACAACTTTTACAGCTTCCCAGGGCTTAATGCTGATGCTGCCAAACATGCACAAAATTGCCGGTGAAATGCAGCCGACTGTTTTCCATGTTTCCGCCAGATCTTTGGCTGCACAATCACTCTCTATTTTTGGCGATCATTCTGACGTCATGTCTGCCAGAAATACAGGATTTGGTATGATGGCTTCTGCATCAATTCAGGAAATTATGGACCTGGCGGCGATAACTCATATGGCTTCTATGACCGGTTCGATTCCTTTCTTGCATTTCTTTGATGGCTTTAGAAATTCTCATGAAATACAGAAAATTGAAACAGTTGATTATGATGTTTACGAAAAGTTATGTGATTATGATGCTGTTGAAAAATTTAAAAACAGAAGTTTAAATCCGGAACGTCCGGTAGTTAAAGTCGGCGCGGAAAATCCAGATGTCTATTTTCAGGGCCGCGAAACTGTTAATAAATATTACAATGAACTGCCGGGTATTGTTCAGGAAGCCATGGACAAATATGCAGAGGTTGTTGGCCGCCAGTATCATTTATTTGATTATTTTGGCGCCAAAGATGCTGACAAAGTGATTATTGCTATGGGCAGTGGTTGTGAAACCATTGAAGAAACCATCAATTATCTCAATAAAAAGGGTGAAAAACTGGGTCTGATCAAAATTCGTCTCTATCGTCCTTTTGCTGTTGATCACTTCCTGAAAGCATTGCCGGAAACAGTTAAAAAAATTGCTGTTCTTGACAGAACCAAAGAACCCGGTTCCATTGGTGAACCGCTGTACCTCGATATTGTCAGCGCCCTGCAAGGCAAAGACATCAAAATCATCGGTGGCCGTTACGGGCCTTCTTCAAAAGAATTTACACCATCAATGGTAAAAGCAATCTACGATTTCTTAGATGACGAA
>CAYTLS010000169.1:0-5527 GCA_964438745.1 uncultured bacterium | reverse complement strand
TCCAGTGCAAAGGCATTTTGAAAATAATCCTTAATATACTTAATTGCCATTTCAGTTTCACGGACCGTAAAATCAGACCTGTAGATCTCTTCAGGAATGATAACTTTTCCGTATTTAAAGCTTTTTTCAACGCGTGTCATGGTTTTCCTTTCTCGCCTTAATCCAGTTTTAATCGGTTAACAATTTCATTTCTCTTCATAATTATTTCTGATGTTTTTTTGGGATTCATCGATATATTCCAGCAGACTTGTATCTGTAATAATTCCTAATTCCTGCTCATCCAGTATTTTGACAGCCATACCGGGAAGGATTAAAATATCCAAAATTAAATCCCGCCAGGAAAATTCATTGTTGCTCAATCGGGTATGATCGGAAATATTGAAATAGGTGGCAATCAATTCATTATTTTGATACCATTGATAGATATTATATGGACGGTTGTGCCAAAAAAATCCCAGTGATATTGTTCCTTCAGGAAGACACAGATCATTAACTTTATAATCTTTTTTAAGCCGATATTGAAGGATACCGAAATTTTCATCCAAATGAATTAGTGAGCAAAGATATTGTTTTATCTGACCGGAATATAATTTTTTAATTTCCAGGCATGGATTCTTAATAGTAAAGAGCATAATGGTGTCCCATTAATTTTTAGTATTTTAATATCTCTGTCCCTGCCCTGAATAACAAATAATATAGTAGAAAATATGATTAATCACTACCCTTTTTTAGATTCATTTGGAACATATATAATTGGCGCATGTAGGATAGGTATATGTAACATTTTTACAAAAATGTTAAAAACTATTTCAGGGTAAGAATTTTTTTTATATATTTCCTTGATTTTTAATAATATTGGAGTTAATGATTGTTTATATATTTTAGTCACGAATTGCTTTTTTCTATCTTTTTTTTCATTGTTTCTTACGCTATTGGTATTCATCCGTCAATGGATCGGATTATTCGAAGTAGCCATCAATCAAAAAAGAAATTGTCCGCCCATAGTATTAAAATTTTAAGTTGGAATATCGGTAAGAATAAGAAATCTAACTGGATTACAGAAATTATTACCCTCTTTCATAAATATACGCCGGATATTCTTATTCTGCAGGAAGTCAAACTGGAGGAAAAGATCAAACAGGTGTTTAATGATAAATTGTTAGCCTGGCAATTCGCCCCGAATTTAGTACATTTGAAAAAACGTTTTTTTTCCGGAGTGCTGACTGCTTCTGAAGTGCTGCCAAACAGTGAAGACTTTCGACATTCCGAATCGAGAGAACCCTTCACCTTTACCCCCAAATCAACTCTGTTTACCACATATCCGATTGATGGAACCGCAAAGTCGCTGCTGGTGATCAATATTCATGGGATCAATTTTGTATCACTCAAACATTTTCGCGCTCAGATTCATGAGATTATTGAACATGGTCATGATCATGATGGTCCAATCATTTTTTCCGGTGACTTTAATACCTGGAATAAAAACCGGATCAAATTTCTGGAAAAGATCCTTTATCGAAAGTTAAATTTGCGAGCTGTGAATTTTGACAGAAAGCATCAGAAAAAGATTAAAAAATTTATGTTTTCGCCACCTCTCGATCATATCTTCTACAGTTACAAACAACTGAAACTGATAAAAAACAGTTCTATGGTTTTGCGTAGTTATAAGTCATCGGATCATAAACCGATTTTGGCTGAATTTCAATATACCGGCAAAACCACTACCTCAATAACTGACGCAAAAAACGAAGAATTGCTGGCAATTGCTTAATTCATCATCTCTTAAAAAAATAGTTTCCCATACGAATAAAAGTTTCTTTGACTTCGATTAGTCCCGATTTCTTCGTCCCGACACCCCTGTCGGGTAAAATGAAGTGACAACTGGTCAATCTCAACAGTAAACCACTATTATTTTTAGTCACTTTTTAATAGACTACTAATGTATAGCGATCAAGGCCAGCATAATGATTCCGATCAATGTTTTGGTCAATTTTCCGCCGGCAACACCGGTAAAGGCGCCCAGGCCGGTACGTTTCGCTTTCTCCAGATCCTGGTGTTCCATGTATGCCATGATGAAACTGCCCAGGTATGCTCCAAACATAGCTCCCAACAAGGTGCCGATGAGGAGTAAAACACCGCTGCCGGCAATAGCCCCGATTATTGAGCCGATCACTGCCCCGAACATGCTTCGCCTGGAGCCGCCATATTTTTGCGTACTTCTGACAGTTACGATGAATTCGATCAATTCCGCAACACCGGCTAACAGGGCTAATTGAGCAAATAATTGCCAGTTAATTAAGTCACCAAGGGTCCACATGTAGAGCAGGTGTAATCCTGCGATAATGACATTGCCCGGTATATTAAAGGGAATCAGAAAGATGGCCGTAATTAATAGCAACCAATACAAAATGTTGATAAAGAGTATCATAATTTTCCTTTTGGTCTAAATATAAAAAAACCTGCTAAAAAAAGCAGGTTTGGAGTAATAAGAATAGGGTCTTCAACTATGTTAAATTTAAAATTTTTGTATAGCCAGCATAATCTTCAGTTTTAATTTCATCCAGTTTTTCCAATTTTTCAGTAATCTGTCTGATCTTCTGGGCTTCTTTGATAATATTTTGCAGGGCCTTGCGCAGAGTTTCTTCCATCCCGTTCTCATAAGCGATTTCAGAAATTTCTGCCTGCCCGATAATGGAAGTTAAAGGATTATTGATCTCGTGATTAACCGTCGCAGCAAATTGATGAATGATTTCCAGATCACCGGCTTTGCTTCCTGTATTGTTTGGAACCATTTTGTTTTTTGCAATATTTACTTCATTGTTTCTCATTATCTTTTATCCTTTATCAAGATTTCAATATTTTATTGTATTTTATCATTATCAATAATCTTGCCAAAATTCTGTTAGAATTCTCCGATTATTAATAGATTGCCGGGAAAAGAACCTTTTTTAGTCGATTTAATAAAATGATCTCCTTATAAAATGAAGCAATTTTCTATTAATTGGATAAAAGTGTCTATTGCTTTTTAACTAATATTTCAACTTTAGCGAAATAGTAAAAATTTCTTTATTTTTCTTCTGAATAGTTAAATTTTTCCCGGTATTTTCATCAATTTTATACAATTTTGCCACATTCTGAGAAAAATCTATAAATATCTCGACTTCCTCAGATAGGTTTTGTATTTTTTCAATTCATAACTAAATTTCGTTGGAACTTAATAATGGAGAAATATGAGTAAAATTTTTATAAAGGATCTTAAAGCCGAGACAAAATTAAAAAGTTTTTTTGGGGTTGCTTCCAAATCAATACGCAAAACCAAGGACGGAAAAACCTATCTGGATATTGATTTGGTCGATCAAAGCGGTCGCATCAATGCCAAGATGTGGAGCAATGCAGATGATTATAAAACGAAATTTGAAGAGGGGGATTCTGTCGCTGTTGAAGGAACAGTGATCCTGTTTTCCAATAAGCTTCAGGTCAAAGTCTTTAAGATTAGAAAAATCAATGATGATGATGAAAAATATGGGTATAATCCCCGGGATATTATTCCCACCACAATGAAAAATATTGATACTATGTGGGAGGATATTCACTTGCAAATAGAGTCCATCACAAACGGTTATTTGAAAAAAGTTTTACTGAATATTATGGCTAAGTATGAAATGGAATTGAAAACTCATCCGGCAGCCATGAAATTACACCATGCTTTTCGTGGCGGATTGCTGGAACATACTCATAATATGCTGCAGCTGGCTGATTATGTTTGCCGGGTTTATCCCGAAGCGGATCGTGATCTGGTGGTTTCCGGAGTACTCCTCCATGATGTCGGCAAATTGAGGGAACTTGAACCCGGTGTCAATATTAATTATACAGATATTGGTAATTTTGTCGGACACCTGGTGATTGGACGGGATATTTTTCTGGAAGAAGTTCGTGAAATACCGGATTTTCCCGAAGAAATCCGGGTTAAAATGGAGCATATCATCTTGGCCCACCAGGGAAAATTGGAATGGGCCAGTCCCCGTGAGCCTAAAATTCTGGAAGCGATGCTGGTTTATCATATCGATGAAATCGACACACGGGTTGCGCAGTATAAAAAAGCCATTCAAGATGATGAATCGGAAGGCAATTGGACCGATAAACGGAATTATTTCTCCAGGATTCTTTATAAAGGCGACAAACAGACCTGATGAACACAAAAATCAGAAAGATCAGTTACTCCGGTATATTTATCGCGCTGATCATGGCAATTGGCTATTCCCTGGCCTATATTCCCAATCTGGAGTTGGTGACCTTGTTAATCTTTCTGGCTGGATATTTTATGGGCATGAAATACGGGCTCCTCATCGGAGTTGTTGGTGAATTTTTATTTTCAGTCTTAAATCCTATGGGGTCTGGATTGTTATTTCCGCCCATGTTGATCGCCCAAATAATTGCCATGGGGCTCACCGCCACGATTGGCGGCTTGCTGGGAAATATTATTGGACAACATCCTTTAAAAAAATATACGGTTCTGATTTTTGCCTCTACCGGGCTGGTGGTCACTTTCTTTTATGATGTTTTTGTCAGTCTTGCTTATCCTATTGCTTCCGGTTTTGATGTTAAACAGACCTTTGGGATTGTGCTTTCTGGGATCCTATTTTCGATCATACACATCGTTATGAATACTTTGATATTTGCAACACTTTTGCCGGTAATTGTCATTAGAATTAATAAAAGTGGAATTTTTCGTGGAATTAAGTAAAAAAATATTAATTATCACTCTCTTAATCGCAACCAGATTGGCCGGCAATGATTCCATCCCGGTAATGGAAGTTAATGTTTTAAACTGTCAGGAGGTTGTGCAACGGAGCGGTTATACCATTTTGCCGGTACAAAATTATGCCTTCTCCGGCGCTCTTTCCAATTTCGGATTACCGGCTTTTGCGTTGAATTACGAATATAACGGACAAAATAATCGCGACCCACTTTTTGGGGATGTCCCCCTGGCCTGGCAAAACCCAAGGTATATGAATCTGACAATCGGCCTCAGTGACAATAAAATCAATCAAATTCCGGCATATCATAATAACAAATCTTTGTATTCCCGGTTTGACTGGTATCGTGGGGATTATAATTTTGGTAATTTTGGCGCTATGATCGCCGGTGAAGTCAATGATGATTATCTTTTTTCCTTTTATGGCGAGAATTTTAACTATAGCGGCTGGCATGGTACTTTCACGCCAAATCCGGCAAAAGCAGACCAGTCCATCTATCAAAATTTCGCCCTTGATATAAAAAAAATCACAGCTGCTTACGAAATTGAAGGTGGGTTCAATTATAAAAAGTTTACAACCGGGTTGGCAGGGTTTAATATTACACCGGTCGGAGAAGAAAATTACCCCACACCCTTTTTCGCCGGACATAAGAAACGCCATAAAAAACAGATGTATTTGCAATTTTACCGGCAAGACTCCACGGGAAGTTTGAAAATAGGCGGCCAGATTTCAAATTATGATTACGGACATTATCCCAATGACAAAATAAA
>CAYTLS010000168.1:0-5529 GCA_964438745.1 uncultured bacterium | reverse complement strand
CTTCCTGGGCGCCGTGCAGGTCAATATTAGCGCGGCAATGGGCTTCACCGGTAATGATTGCCTCCTCACCTCCAAAAAAGAGGATCACATCGGATTTTTCAGCTGCTTTGACAGCCTCTGCGAACTTACCTGTTTTCTTTGTCCGGGAGGTTTCCAGAGTTTTGACATAATGAATATTTTTCGCATCATAGATTGTTTTCAGGGCCATCAGCGGTGTTTGTGTATCTTCGATATTTTTATCAAAGGTCCAGGTTCCCAGTTGCTCAAAGGGATCATCAGCCAATGGACCGATCACAGCCAAATCTTTAATATTCTTTGATAATGGCAGAATTCCATCGTCATTTTTTAACAGAACTATACTTTGTAATGCTGTTTCTTTAGCTGCTTTTAAATTATTATCATTCACCAGCGCCGGGAAATCTTTGGGATCCGTATAGGGATTTTCAAAAAGTCCCAACCGGAATTTCACTCTCAAAATATTGCGCACAGCTTCATCAATGACTTCTTCATCAATAACACCCGACGTTATCAATTCTTCCAGATGATTTTCATAAGCGGTGGTAGCCATTTCCATATCAATCCCTGCTTTGACAGCTTTTGCGCCGGCGTCTTTCAGATCAGCGCAATAGCCATGGGGGATCATCTGCTCGATGGCCGCCCAGTCGCTGACCACAAGGCCATCGAATCCCCATTCATCGCGCAAAATTTGTCGCAATAAAAAGGAGTTACCAGTGGCGGGAATTCCATTAAGATCATTAAAAGCCGGCATAATTGTAGCGACTCCGGCATCCACACTGGCTTTGAACGGTTGAAGGTAAACTTCCCGTAATAATTGCTCAGGAATATAAACCGTGTTATAATCACGTCCCCCCTCACCGGCGCCATAGCCGACAAAATGCTTGGCACAGGCCGCCAGCGCATCCGGACGGGTCAGGTCATCAGTTTGAAACCCTTTGATCATGGCCACAGAAAATTGATTGGTCAGATACGTATCTTCACCAAAACATTCTGCGATTCGTCCCCACCGCGGGTCCCGGGAAATATCCATCATGGGTGCAAAAGTCCAGTTAATCCCAACCGAAGCGGCCTCTTCCGCAGCAATCCGGGTACCCTGTTGGACCAATTCCGGATTCCAGGTGGCAGCCAGGCCAAGGGGAATGGGAAATATCGTTCGAAAACCATGAATTACGTCCCGCGCGATCAATAAGGGAATGCCATGGGGGGATTCTTCCACAGCTATTTTCTGCAGCCGATTGATCTTATCGGTATCCACTTCATTTAAAATCGAACCGATTTGTCCTGTCCGAACGCCATCCTCATGCCCATCGGCGCCATTGCGCTGGTTCATCTGCCCCAGTTTTTCCTGAAGAGTCATTTTGGACAGCAATTGATCGACTTTCTGATCGATATTTTCCTGTCCGGCGGACTTAACAACATTGATATTCATTAGCACAACAATTATTAGTAAAAATACTCTCTTCAAATTTTCTTCTCCAATTTTCGATTAACACATCACTTTTCGGAATTTCTTTTTTCCAGATCTTTTTCAATATCCATCATGGTTTTATCATCCAGGGGATAAAATAATGCGGCCAAAGTAGCGATAATGGTTGCCCCGGCCGGGATATAACTCATCATTAATTTGATACCCGTGATCGTTTCCGGAGATTGCACCACATTGGGTTCGAAATCAAACATGGACAATAGATAACCGGCAATTCCACCACCGATAGCCATACCAAATTTCTGAGAAAAAGTCGCGGCTGAAAAGATCAGCCCGGTCGCCCGGCGGCCATTTTTCCATTGTGAATAATCAGCCGTATCCGCATACATCGCCCATAGTAAAGGTGCCTGGGGGGCCATTACCAGGGAAATAAGAATATGCACTGCGAAGATCATGAATATCTGATCCTTTGGCACATAGTAAAAGAGAATAGTCAATATACTGGATAATCCCATTACGATCAGATACAATTTTTTCTTGCCCAATATTTTTGACAGATACTGGGTGCTGGCTGTTCCGGCAATGACAGCCACGGTACCGGTTACCATAAAAGCAGCGGCAAGCAATTCATTACCAATGTAATACTTGAAATAGTACATGATCGTACCCATTCGTATAATCACATATCCCAGCGTAAATATCCCCATGACCAGTAGAATCATCCAGGGTTTATTGCCAAGCAAATCTTTAAAATCATTTTTTAATGATGCTTTCTGTTCAACTGAGGGGTGAACCCGCTCTTTGGTGGTTGCAAAAGTAATATAAAAGAGGATCATCGCCAATACACCAAAAAATCCCATAGTAATCGGAAATCCTTTTGCCATATTAACCTTGGTTATACTAAAGGTCAGGTTGTCACCATCAAGATCCTTAAAAGCTTGTGATATATCAACTTTTACTTCATCAAAGCCTTCTTCCAATTCCATATTTTCAGGTTTTTTATAGACTGCCGGCGCATCGTTTGCTGATGATTTTACATTCACGAAAAATGACGTCTCGATGATGCCGCCGCGGCCATCATTAGCAGTTACTGTCACTTTTGATATTCCAGGATCCTGAAGCATTAATTTAGTTGTCCCATTACGGGTTTCAGTTAATACGGCTTTCTTGTTTTCAGCATCAGTACGAAATGTCAATGGCTCATCATCTTCAAAATAGTTTGCCAGGTCAATCGTTTCGGTTTCTTCCGCCAGGTCATAGGTCAATTCATCCAATGGGGCTACCAATTGTGGCAGCGTATTGCCTTCTTCAAGAACATTGAGAGAAAAACTATAATCGGTTTTTTGATAATTATTGTAAATCGCTGTAACAGTCACTTCTGTCCGGCCGATTCCTTTTTCTTCAATAATTACATGATTGTCATTTTCAAGGGTTGCAGTTGCGACATCTTCATCACTACTTTTTGTTTTAAACTCCAATTTACCCTGCTTTGAGAGCGTAAATATTTCTGATAGTTCTATTGAATATTTTTTGAATCCCTCCCGTAAAGTCAGTGGATCAAGAGCCTCATTTGATTTCGGTGCCAGCGGATCAGCTTTGTCGACCTTGACCAAAAAATTGGTCGTTGTCGTTTCTTCTCCGTCAGTTGCTTCAATGATTATTTTAGAAGCTTTGGTACCGGTTTCACTAATGGTAACCACCTGGTTGGCAAGTGAGTATCCTTCGGATTCCTGTCCGGTAAAATTCACCAACGGCAGAGTCAACCCCTGTATAATAAAAGCACCGACAAAAGCCAGTACAAAACGGTAAGTGGAAGCGCTTGTTCTTTCGGTTGAGTGAGGAGACAAAACACCCATCAGCGCTGAGTAAGGGATGTTAATCGCCGTATAGGCCATCATCATTAATATATAGGTAATATAGGCATATACAATCTTACCGCTGGTACTCAAATCCGGTGTTGTGAACATGAGTACACCAATGACAGCCAGGGGAAACATTATCCACAATAAATAAGGCCGGAATTTACCCCATTTCGTATTGGTTCTGTCAGCAATAATTCCCATCATCGGATCATTCACTGCATCCCAAAATCTGGAAACCATGAACAGGGTTCCGGCGGCTGCGGCAGGTATACCAAAAACATCAGTATAAAAGAACAGCAAAAAGTTGATATACATCTGAAAATATAAATTGGATGCCGTATCACCGAGACCATACCCGATTTTTTCTTTAACAGATAGTTTGGTAATGTTACTCAACATTTTCTCCTTTTGATAAAAATTTAAACCGCTACCCATGGAGCGTAGCTTTGTGAGAATACTTTTCGCATTATTTGTGCCAAGCCTCATAAAAACAGTCCTAAAAGAAATGATGTAAGGGTGTATTTGTAAGGAAAGTTGACATGAATATTTTTTTATTACTGTCAAAAATTTAAAATCAATGCCTAGCTGTTCATAAATTGTTAATCAAATAGATTATGAAAATGATAAAATTATTTTATCAATATGATAAAAATAACTTCAAAAGATATCCTGTTTCAGAGTGGAATTCTACCGGCACACACTTGGCTTATCCTTTGTTAAGTAATAAACAGAAATTGATCACTGGAATGAATTCAATTTTTGTTTGTATTATTGTATTTTTTGTGCAATTGCAATATATTTGACTACTGGTACGCAATTGTACGTATTGAAACTAACTTTTTAAATTTTGGAGAAATCTTGAAAAAATTATTATTGATTGGTTTAATAACTGCTGGAATCTTATCGGCCGCAATGACATCAGCAGACATTGAAAAAGAGGTGAACAACCTACTCAAAAAAATGACACTGGAAGAAAAAATTGGTCAGATGAATCAGTATAGCAATAGCTGGGATCTAACCGGTCCGAAACCCGATGACGATCGCAATGAAGCCCGCTATGAAGACATTGAAAAAGGGTTTGTCGGCTCCATGCTCAATGTTAATTATGTGAATAATGTTCGCGCTGCCCAGAAATTGGCAGTAGAAAAAAGCCGCCTGGGTATCCCCCTTATCTTTGGCGTTGATGTCATTCATGGCTATAAAACCATGTTTCCAATCCCTATCGGGCTGTCATCTACCTGGAATATGGCAACCATTGAAAAGGCCGGGCGTATCGCTGCCACAGAAGCTGCAGCAGCCGGACTGAACTGGACTTTTAACCCCATGATTGATGTTTCCCGCGATCCACGCTGGGGCCGGGTAATGGAGTTTGGTGTTGAAGACCCCTTCTTAGCCAGTCAAATTGCCATTGCTCAGGTCAATGGTTACCAGGGAAAGGATCTCAGCGCAACCAACACTATTGCTGCCTGTGCAAAACACTTTGCCGCTTATGGTGCGCCTAATGCCGGCCGTGAATATCATGGTGTCGATATTTCTCCTCATACACTCTACAACCTCTATTTACCGCCCTTTAAAGCGGCGGTAGATGCCGGTGCAGTTACTTTTATGAATGCTTTTAATACACTTAATGGCATACCGGCAACCGGTAACCAATATTTAGTGAATGATATCCTCTACGGAAAGTGGAATTGGGATGGATTTATCGTTTCTGACTGGGGCTCCATCGGCGAACTTCGCGCCCATGGAACCGCCCGGGACTTGAAGCATGCAGCTGAAATCGCAATTAACGGCAATACTGACCTGGATATGGAAAGTCTGGCCTATACCCGTCATCTAAAAGAATTAGTCAAAGAAGGAACCATCAGTGAAAAGCAGGTTGATGACTGTGTCAGCAGAATTTTAACGGTGAAGTACAAACTGGGGTTGTTTGATGATCCATATAAATATCTGGATAAAAAACGTCAGGAAGAAACACTGTTTACCGAAGAACACCGTAATGCTTCTCGGGAAATCGCGCGTGAATCCTTTGTCTTGCTGAAAAATGAGAATGTATTGCCTCTATCTGAAGACCTTAAATCCATTGCTCTCATCGGCCCGCTGGCAAAAGATAAAATTACCCCAATCGGCAATTGGGATTGCCAGGGCTCCACAGAAGAAGCAATCTCTGTTTATGAGGGGCTTCAGACACGCCTGAATGACAGAACCAAAATCCATTACGCCAAA
>CAYTLS010000167.1:0-5542 GCA_964438745.1 uncultured bacterium | reverse complement strand
ATGCCCTCGACCGCGGATTTGGTGGTGTAGGCCAATCGAAATACAGCGGGACTTCACTGGAACGTATTTCACCAGGATTTGACACCAATAACTCCACCATTGATTTTGTAATAATACCGGCGCCAACTCCGGGGTATCACCATGAATAATGCAGGAAATAAAACAGGATTGAATGTGATGCGCAGACTTTTTATTGTGATTATTGTTTTAGCAAATCTGATAATGGCCTATGAACAGGATCTTTTTCGTGAGGTCAATTTTATGGCTGACAAATATCTGCAAAATTATATTGATTACAATTTATATGATATCAGCCATAACCCGGCTTTTTTCAGCACTGCGTATTCCACAAATTTAAACCAGTTTCAGATTTTTGGTAACAAACAGGTCAACTCCTTTCATCGTCGCTTTGATCCGGAAAGAACAGAAGCGATGGGCTTGAATCTACTGTGGGTAAGATATTTAAGTAAAAAGCAGATGATCGCTACCAAAGTGGAGTATTATGACACCTATCAAATGAATGTTTACCGGTCACTGGAAAAGCAATTTTACAACCAGTATTTTAGTTATTCAGACACAACCACCGGGGATATTTCCTACAAAGGTCCTAAACTGTGGTTTTTGTACAATTATAATTTTTCCGATAATATTGTGGCGGGACTCCAACTCAATTATGGTGTTGAACGGGGATTAAAAGATATTTATACCGAATGTGAAACAATTATCCGTGACCTTGATGTCACAGCCGGCCTTTCATTGCAGTCGAACTCGAAAAAAAGTCGCATAGGGCTTGCCTTCCGCTATTTTAATCGCCAGTCAAAATATGAAGCAGTCAAAAAATATGTCTCCGCTATGACACGTACCTGGTATGGATATCATCTCTTTATGCAAGAAAACCCCCGATCATTAAGTCGAAAAAACAGCGATCGGGAAGGATATCAATTAATTGTTAGCGCTGAACAAAAACAAATGGCCGGCACAGGTTTCGGCTACCGGATTTCCGGCTCCTTTGGGCAGCACAAGAACAATATAAAAGTTGGCGCCGTTAAAGATTTACACCAGCGTGCTTACTGGCAACGTCAGGGTTGGGAGATAAAATCCAACCTGTTTTATAATAATGTGTTGTTAGATATTCAGGCCTATTTCACCTATCGCTCTTTTGGGGATTGGGGAGTGCCAAAGAGCTATGATGTATTAAGCCTGGAAAATGATGAAACGATAAGTCGCTTCGGCGCTATTGGCAACATTAAACTGGGGAAAATAATAGAACCCTTTGCCGGTTTTGATATGTCAACACAGAGGATTGAATATGAAGAATATACCGCCGGATTTACCTATGATGACGAATTAAAAAGCAACAAATATATGGTTGGAAGCAATCTCAACATAAATCAGGTGTCAAGGATTTATTTCTCCGGCAATATTGGCGATTATGAAACAGATTTTTTATGGCCGGAGACTGAAGCGTTTGATTTCCGGGGCGCAAAATTAGGATATTCAAAACAGTTTGTTTTTGGCAGAATTGATCTTGGATTAAATTATACTGTCTTTAATTCAGCGGATATTGACAAGCAAAACGAAGAATTTGGTATAGAACTATTTTTTATAAGGTAGGAAAGCAGAGTTTCTATTCATAACCAAAAGGAGGATTTTATGAAGAAATTATTACTATTAATTGTTGTGCTGGGAATTGCCGCTTTTGCGGTTGCCCAGGAATGGGAAACAGTGAAAGAGACCGCGATGGAATATGACACCTTTGACGGTCCCAACGACGCTTTTTTCATTGATGCCAATACCGGTTGGCTGGTCAATGACGAAGGACGGGTGCAAAAAACCACGGACGGTGGAATGAACTGGACAACGGTTCGCGAGCCGGTTGCCGGTTCTGAAGATTGGGTAGCTGTTGAGTTCGCTGACGCCAGTGTTGGCTATGCCTGTGCCGGCGAAGGTGAAATTTACAAGACCACAGATGGCGGCGCCAATTGGAGCATGATCGGGGATACGGCAAATTACCTCTATGATATCGAAGGTTTGAGTGTTGTGTCTGCCGACCTTGTCTATTTTTGTGGTGATGATTCACTCTTGTTGAAAACCACAGACGGCGGCGCAAACTTTACCCGTTCTGACTTCAGCTTTGATGGTGAAGATTTAGATGGCGGCATTGCATTCTGTACAGCAGATGTCGGTGTGGTTATGTCTGATGCCAATGGCGGCTTGTCCTGGTATACGGAAGATGGCGGCACCACCTGGACTTTTGTGAGTATCGCAGCCTATTATCCACCGGGAACCACCTCAACCAGACTTTATGATATTGAAGCAACCGGTGAATCCACAATCGTGATAACAGGATATCATTATGTGACCCTGGTATCCAATGATGGCGGGAAAACATATACGCGAGTTGGCGCCCTATCTTATGGCTATGACAGAAATGAAATTGTTGACATGATTGATGAAAACACCTTTTTCATTGCCGGCGATTATTTAGCCAGAACAACAGATGGCGGCGAGACGTTTGACACCCTTTGGACCGGATCCGGCCAAAGTTTTGAAGTCGTGGAATTTATCGATGAAAATACGGGCTATGTGGTGCAAAATTACGGGTACTGGAAAAAAACCACTGATGGCGGTGAAACCTGGGAAAATTATTTTGACTGGCCCTCTGTCAGTTTTTGGGGAATCGGCTTTCCAACAGATGACAAAATTGTCCTGACCGGATGGGGTGGTGGAGAAATCGCTGTTTCAGAAGATGGCGGCAACACTTTTTCTTTTCCGGACAATTACCTGAGTGGAACCAGTAACAATCTCTATGAATGTGAATTTTTTGATGAAAACACAGGATTTATTGGTGGCAGCTCAGGATTTTTGGCCAAGTCTTATGACGGCGGAGAGTCCTTTGCGCAGATTGAAAATCCGATGTTCTGGGACTCCAATAAACATATCAATGCCATTTATATTTATAATCAAAACACACTTTTTGTCGGTGGTTCATCGGGTTATTTAATGCGGTCTACCGATGCCGGACAGACTTTTAGCGAGACAAAAGTCAACAGCAGTACAGTTTATGATATCTATGCCATTGATGAAAATACTGTGATTGCCACAGAATCAAGCGGCAAAGTTTGTTATGGTGTTTTCGATGAATCCGGCGCAGTGGTTACTGATTCGCTGATTATCGATGTGGGTACCAATTCAATGCGCTCTATTGATGTTCGTAATGGTGTTGTTTTGATAGTCGCTTCCAAAGGTGTGATCTTTCGCGCCGATGTCAGTGATCTGGCAGGTATTACCGATGTATTTACAGAGGTTGACGGCGATGATTTCTATGATGTGGAATTTGTTACTGATGATCTCGTTTATGCAGTTGGTGAAAATGGAAAAATCTACAAATCAGAAGATGCCGGTTTAAACTGGACTCAGGAAGTCAGCCCCACTGAAGAAACCCTGCAAAAAGCTAAACTGAATAATGACAGATTATGGGCTGCGGGAAAAGGCGGTGTTGTGGTGTCTTTAAACCTGTCAACTGAACCGGAGCTGATGACCATTGCCGATGCTAAATCCGATGCTGATGAAGATGGAACCATGGATAATATTGATACGGAAATCAAAATACAGGGCATTGTAACCAGTCCAAATTACGGATATAATACCCAATATTATATGCAGGATGCCACTGCCGGGATTGTTCTGTACTCGGGAGATGTTGGCGTGGAACTGGCGATTGGTGATGAAGTTGAAGTAACCGGTACTTTGGTAGAATATAACGGACTGTCAGAAGTGGATATTTCAGCAGCAGAAGATGTTACAGTATTAACCACAGGAAATTCTGTTGAAGCGGTTGAAATCAGTCTTGCCGATCTGGGTGAAGCCTATGAAGCGATGCTGGTGACAGTTGACAGTGTGATGATCACAGATGTATCACAATGGCCGGTGGAAGGTGAAAATGGCAGCGTGGATATTACTGACGGAGAAAACACCAGTTATATTTATATTGACAAAGAATCCGACCTGGACGGCTGGGCTCCACCTTCCAATTGGATGACTCTAACCGCACTGGTTGACCAATATGATGATTATAGTCTGAGAGGTACAGTGGCGGAACACTTTGTTGAATATCCAACGGCGATTGATAATGATAAGTTAGGCCTGCCGAAGGAATTCGCGCTGCATCAGAATTATCCGAATCCTTTCAATCCGACAACACAGATCACTTTTGATGTGCCCAAAGCGGCCGATATCAAATTGAATCTATATAATTTGCAAGGGAAGAAGGTTGCGGAAATTGCTAATGAAACCATGAAACCGGGCTATTATAACATCACTTTTGATGCTTCTCATCTGCCAAGTGGTCTATATTTTTATAAGCTCCAGGGCAATGATTTTGTAGCTATTAAAAAGATGACTCTATTGAAATAAGTCCCATAACAATACCGGGCTGTTCTGCCGGCAGTCCGGTATTATTTTATTAAATGTTTTAATTAAGTTTTTGACAAATTGGGTTTTGAATATCAGTTGAAATTTGATGGCTGAAATCCTTTGGATTGCAGCGATGAAATTCCCACTGAAACCGGAAATACTATGACAATTTTTAAAAAATATCTGGCTATTCTGAATATCATAATCTTACTGCTTACATCGCAGTTGAATGGTGCCCAAAAAGCAATTTTTTGCGGCAATATTACCAATCCTGACGGAGAACCGCTGATCGGTGTCAACATTCAACTTAAAGAAAGCATGATCGGCACAGCCTCCGATGAGCATGGATTCTTTTTGCTGGAATCTGCGCCGGGTAAGTACACCTTGATGATCTCTCATATCGGCTATGAAAAAATTGAGGAGCAGATCGTTTTGGAGCCTGGCGAGCGGTTAACCAAAAATTATGAATTGAAGATTCACTATTTTAATATCGGTGGTATCAAAGTCTATGCTGACAAGAAACTGCTCACCAATGACGCGGAAACCAAAACCACGGTAACCGCCGGAGAGATTGATCACATTCAGGCCTCCAGCCTCAGCGATGTTATGAAACTGGTACCGGGACAACGTTTTGAAAATCCGGGGTTGCAGGAAAAGAAGCAGGTGAGTTTAAGACAAAGTTCAACCGGAACAGTCGCGGACGATAACGCTTCTTTTGGTACACAAATTATTATGGATAATATCCCCCTCTCCAACAATGCAAATATGCAGATCGATACCAAAGTAAATACAGGAACAATTGACAGAACCACTGAAGGTGAAGGACTTGATCTGCGTCAAATCCCGGCGGACAATATCGAGAAACTGGAAATAATTCGCGGGATTCCCTCAGCAAAATACGGCGATCTCACTTCCGGCATCATCAAAGTGGAAACAAAATCAACAAGCCTGGATCAACGATTTAAGTACAAATACAATTTGCGAAACAAGGAACTGAATCTGAATGGCGGCTTTAAGGTGTTTGATCAGTTTCTGAACTACAACTTTAATTATGCCAACAGTAAAAGAGACATTCGCATTGATGACTATGATTATTCCAGAATTGCCGGACAATTGTCCCATACGG
>CAYTLS010000166.1:0-5547 GCA_964438745.1 uncultured bacterium | reverse complement strand
TTTGTGCATGCCTACCACTTCATGGCCGTGGAAAGACCAGCCCTTCCCCGGAATAAACAGTTTGGTATCCGGTTTTCCAAGATCGTGAACCAGTGCTGCAAACCGGAGTTCGTATTTATCAGACATTTCGGCCACATTGTCCAGCACTTCCAAAGTGTGCCAGAAAACATCCTTATGATGAAAATCCTTACTTTGGTCGATTCCTTCCATTTCTGCGATTTCCGGCAGAATTATTTCCAGCAGCCCACTTTTTTTCAGCAGCACAAATCCGGTTGAAGGTGTATGCTTTGACATGATTATCTTACGCAACTCTTCGGTAATGCGCTCCTGTGAAATTATTTTCATC
Source organism: uncultured bacterium (assembly GCA_964438745.1). GTDB lineage: Bacteria > Fidelibacterota > UBA2242 > UBA2242 > JAFGTP01 > JAFGTP01. Next base: position 5,201 of record CAYTLS010000166.1, on the reverse strand, counting down.
CGCTCTTTCACTTCCGCAATAGCATCGAAAGTATCCGGTTCGATTTTGAAATTTAACTGTGTGGCAAAACGGACTGCCCGCAACATTCTTAAAGGATCTTCCGAAAAAGTCTCTTCCGGATCCAGGGGGGTACGGATAATATGTTCTGCGATGTCTTCCAATCCTTCATATTCATCGATCAGGTCAAACATCGAACCGGCATTCAGTGACATTGCCATGGCATTAATCGTAAAATCCCGACGCATCAGATCTTCTTTCAACGTTCCGCTACTGACTTTTGGTTTTCGGGAATCTGCCAGATATTCTTCACAGCGGGCGGTGGCAAATTCCACAACGTATTTATTAAAAGGAACCATTGCAGTGCCGAATTTTGGGTAAGTTATAATATTTTTGCGGCCTATTTTGTCAGCAAATTTTTCAGCAAATTCGATCGCGTTGCCAATGACCGCGATATCAATATCCGTGGTCTCCCGCGTCATTATTTTATCACGAACAGCGCCACCCACCAAGTATAATTCTGTATTATGGTCATGCGCCACAGTTGCGATGGTTTTTAAAATTTGAGTTATTTTATCATTTTCTGGAAATTTATCTTTTAAATTCATAGTCCTGATTCTGATTTCTGGTTAACTTGTGCCATCAATTCCCCGGCACAATAGGAACTTCGCACAAGTGGGGCTGACATTACTGCCTTGATGCCCTTTGCTTTTGCTATTTCTGCATAAAGCGCGAATTTTTCGGGCGTTACATAAGCCTGGACGGACAGGTGTCTTTTTGTCGGCCGTAAATATTGGCCAATGGATAAAATATCGCAGCCGGCTGTAATGGCATCATCTATCAGCGCTTCGACCTGTGCATCGTTTTCACCCAATCCTACCATGATACCGGTTTTTGTGCGTGCGCCCTGTTTTTTTGCACGCCTGAGTACCTCTAATGATTGTTGATAATCGGCGGCGGGCCGGGCAACAGCATACAATTCCCGCACTGTCTCAAGATTGTGCGCCAGAACATCGGGATTTGCATCCAGGACGGTCTGCAAGGCTTTTTTATTGCCTTGAAAATCAGGGATCAGCACTTCGATTTTTACTTCAGGCGTTTGGTTTTTTATTGCACCAATAGTATTTGCCCAGTGCTGCGCACCTCCGTCCGGCAGATCATCCCGGGTCACAGAGGTCAGCACACAATATTTCAGGCCCATTAGTTCAACAGCTTCAGCAACTTTTTGCGGTTCGTCAGGATCAATAATTCCGTCAGGTTCTGTATCGACAGCGCAAAAATTACAGTTTCGCGTACATCTTTCTCCCAGTATCATTATCGTAGCTGTCCGTTTTCGCCAGCATTCGCCACGATTTGGACACTTTGCTTCTTCGCACACTGTATGCAGTTTGCGCTCTTTTAGTATTTTGCGAACTGTAATATATTCTTCGTTGATTTCGTTATTTATTTTTAACCAGTCTGGTTTTTCTCTTTTTCGTAATTGCATATTTTCCTATTTAAACCTTCGAAGGCTCTTATTATAAATCGTAGATAAAAGTTTTTACCTTTCTATACTTTGATATATAACCCTTCGGAGGTTTCTAAAACTTAATTCTTAATAATAAAATATCATTTAGTTGAAAGGTTTTAAAGTATTTCATCAAAAGCAAAAATATTCTGAAACTTTTCGATGACCACTTTCTTTACCTTTTCAACGGTTGCATCGGGATTTAAATCAATCAATCGGGTGACGCCTTTATCCACAATTCCACAGGGAATTATCCCGGTGAACAGTGAGAGATCGGTTTCTACATTAAGAGCAAACCCATGATAAGTCGTCCATTTTGAGACGCGAATACCGATCGCCGCGACCTTATTTGTCCCGACCCAAACACCCGTCAGGCCATCAATCCGTCTGGATTTAATATCAAAATCAGCACAGGTCGCTATCATTGCCTGTTCCACTCGCTCAACATATTTTTTCACGCCAATATCATGATCCCTTAAATTGAAAACCGGGTATCCTACAATCTGGCCGGGGCCGTGGTAGGTAATATCACCACCACGATCAACATTGACCACTTCCACACCTTTATTTTGCAGAAACTGTGAACCGGCGACAAGATTGTTTTCCTGAGCATTTTTACCCAGTGTATAGACATGTGGATGCTCCACCAAAATCAGTGTATCAGGAATCTCACCTTTTGACCTTTTTTTATGAAGTTCTTTCTGGTAATCCCAAGTTTCACGATAAGGATTTTGTTTTAAATCAATGACCTGTAATTTCATTTATCAGCTCCGAATCTTATTCTTCACTCCCTGTTCCAAAATTCAATTTACTAATGAAGGGGAGATTCATTGGATTACACATGGATCGCTTCATCATAGGCGTCATGAATCGCTTCAATTACTGTTTCGGATAAGGTCGGATGTGCATGGATCACATTTTTTAATTCATCAAAAGTCATTTCCTTATCCACTGCTGTGACCAACTCTGTGATCAATTCCGTCGCTTCAGCACCGACAATATGAGCGCCTAATAATACATTGGAGTCAGCATCAAATATCACTTTCACCAAGCCGTCAATTTCATCAACCGCAATCGCTTTTCCAATAGCGCGAAAGTGGCATTTGCCAACTTTTATTTCATGATCGCTGTCGGTGGCTTCCTTTTCAGTCATGCCGACACTGGCAACCTGGGGGTGACAGTAGGTACAGCCGGGGACAGCATCATAATTCACCAATTCCGGTTTATGGCCAAAAATATGGGTTACCGCATGAATACCTTCTGCTGACGCCACATGGGCCAGGCAGGGATGGCCAATTACATCGCCAATCGCATAAATGCCATCAATATTGGTTTTATAATGGTCGTCTACCTTGATCCAGCCTTTTTCAGTTTCTATATCAAGATTTTCAAGGCCGATATCTTCAGAATTGGGCTGTACCCCAATGGCCATTAAAACCAGGTCGGATTTCAGTGTCTTTTCTTTGCCTTTTTTTTCGATGATGGTTTCAATCTTTTCGCCCTCAATATTGATTGATTTTACCGGTGTGTCGGTATTGATTTTAATTTTTTGTTTTTTCAGAACGCGGGCGGCGGTTTTAGCAATTTCTTCATCTTCATTGGGCATGATTTGGGGTAAGGCCTCCACGATGGTCACTTTTGCGCCAAAAGTATTCAAAATATAGGCAAATTCCACACCGATGGCACCGGCGCCAATTACAGTAATTGTTTCTGGCAGATCTTTCAGAACTAAGGCTTCACGGGATGAAATTATTTTTTCTCCGTCAATATCAATACCGGGAATTGTTTTGGCGCGCGCGCCAGTGGCGATAATAATATTGTCCGCCTCATAGACCGTTGTTTCGTCATTATTGGTCACTTCCAACTGTTTGTCACTGTTGAGCTTTCCGGTTCCTTTAATCAGGGTGACATCATTCTTGTCAAAAAGAAAATCTATTCCTTTTGATAATTTTTCTGCGACCTGGCGGCTCCGTTTTATAATTTTGGAATAATTGAATTTGTTTTCGCCCATTTCAAAACCCATGTCTCCGGCTTTTTGAATATCATGCCACATATCGGCATTTTTAATCAGGGCTTTGGTAGGAATGCATCCCCAGTTCAGGCAAACGCCGCCGACTTCCGATTTTTCAACGCAGGCAACTTTTTTACCCAGTTGGGCAGCTTTGATGGCAGCGACATAACCTCCCGGGCCACTACCTAAAACGATTAGATCAAATTTTTCTGACATGCTCTCTCCTTTATATCATACTTTTAAATTACGGTGTAGCTTTCTCTTTTCTATTATTTTACCCTCAATTTTCAATCGGGGCTATTGTTGTTTAATCCCTTTGGGATTGTTATTCTACAGGTCAATTCTTTTTCAAATAAGATTATTTTAATCTATTTTTCCAGCACTGTGGTTTACGATGTAAATGAGCAAAAGCCCAAATAATAACTTGTTTTAAATCAGCATTAAATGTATAAAGTATTTTATATGGAAATTTGGGTACATAAGCTTTATAGATGCTATCCTATTCAATTAAAACCAGCCAGGATTTTCTTATCTCATCATTTTCCTGATCAATGCTAGCCAAAATCATTTCAGCAAAAGCGACCCGTTCATTGGGCAGCATTTCTAATGATTTCTTTAACAATGTTTCATCCATAGTAGTCCTCTTTTATCGATATTAAGCCTTCCGGCTCTTTTTCAAGATTGCAATTTCTTCCGCCCATTTTTCATCCCCATTGGGAGTTTCCAGGATCATGGGAATATCTTTGAACCGCTCATCCTGCATTAACCATTGGAAGGGTTCCAGGCCGATATATCCTTCACCGATATTATGATGTCTGTCTTTTTTTAGGCCAACATCAAATTTCGCATCATTGAAGTGGAATGCTTTCAGCCGATCAAGTCCGATTATCTCATCAAACTGCTGAAAGGTTTTATCATAGGATTCCTTTGTTGTTATATTGTATCCTGCCTGAAAACCATGACAGGTGTCAAAACAGACACCAAATTTTTCCGGATTTTTTGATAATTCAATAATTCGTTTTAAATGGTCAAAATCATAACCAACATTGGTTCCCTGTCCGGCGGTATTTTCCAACAAGAGAGTCGTCTTGGTTTCCCCGATATTTGCCAAAACCTGATCAATATTTTTAGCGATCTGCTCCAGGCAGAAATCAACGCCTTTTCCCAGGTGTGATCCCGGATGAAATACTAAATAAGGAATACCCAGCCGGTCACAGCGTTTAATTTCCGCTTCAAACTGAGTGGTAGATTTTATGATTTTTGTTTTATCAAATCCACCTAAATTAGTCAAATAGCTATTATGTGAAACAACGGTCCCAATCTTTGTCATGCTAAGATTCTCCTTGTATTTAACCACCTGTTCATCAGATATTACTTTTGGTATCCATTGACGCTGATTGGCTGTAAAAACCTGCATAACTTCACACCCGAATTCAACACCACGCTGGGGTGCTTTTTCGATTCCACCTGATATGGAGACATGACATCCAACTAAACCCATAATTACCTCATTTATCTATACATTATAAAAATATGCTTTTACAATCAACTCATTTTCCTGATTTCTTGTAATATTGGCACTCTTGTTGTAAAAAGCAATGGTCACAATCCGGTTTCCGGGCTTTACATATTTTTCGTCCATGATCGATGACCATGTGTCCGAATAGTGTCCAGCGTTCCGGTGGA
>CAYTLS010000165.1:0-5562 GCA_964438745.1 uncultured bacterium | reverse complement strand
TGCTTTCCAAGGATTAGATTTGCTTGCTTGTTAGCATAGATTGGATTACCATCATTATGTGTAATGATCATGCCATTTTGAGAATTATTTATAATCGTCTCAAAGCGCTTTTCCTTTTGTTGTAATTCTTTGTAGAGTTTGTCTTTGTAGAGGGTAATTTCAATAGTTGTCGCCAGTTCATTTTTATTGTAAGGCTTGATCAGATAACCATAAGGACCTAGTTTTTTAGCCTGTTGGATTTTTTCCTGCTCGGCATAAGCCGTCAGAAAAATGACTGGCACGGAATATCTTTGATAGAACCGGTCTACTGTTTCAATACCATTAAGCTGGCCTGCCAGCATGATATCCATTATAATTAAATCGACAGGGAGTTTTCCAACTTCCTCCAGAAAATCTTCTCCATTGGAAAAGGTTGCAATAACAGAATATCCCAAATCCGTTAAAGTCTTTTCCAGATCTTTGGCAACCAGTAATTCGTCTTCAATTATTATTATTTTTTCGTTATTCATCCGTTACTTTAATAATCATTTACACACTCAACAATATATAAGTTCATTGTATGAAATTCAATAGATGGCTGGGATTTATTGTTTTTCTGCCAGGAATATTGCGCGCTTTGGTGCCGGGTATCCTTCAATGGTTTTGTTATAATCCTTTGGGTCCAGATAGTCTGCTAGTGATTCGAACGTCATCCAGTCGGTTTTGCGCTGTTCTTTGGTTGTGGTTTGCGTAAGGTCCACCATTCTGGCATTTTTAAATCCGGTCCTTTTTAACCAATGGATCATCGTGTCCGGTGAGGGCAGAAACCAGACATTGCGCATTTTGCCATAGCGACCGGATGGCACCAGAACGTTATTTTCATTGCCGTCAATGACCAAAGTTTCCAAAACTAACTCTCCGCCATGACGGAGTAATGCCCTTAACTCCTGCAAATGGTCAAAGGGAGATTTGCGATGATAAAAAACGCCCATTGAGAATACTGTATGAAAAAAGGGTCGGTTTTTGGGAATATCTTCAATACCTACCGGTAAAACAAAAACAGGTATGTTACTCAGATATTTTTTAAAAACCATAAACTGAACCACAAAAAGTATAAAAGGATCAATGCCAACAACCATACGGGCCTCTTCTCCCGCCATGCGCAAGCAGTGGTAGCCATTACCACAGCCCACATCCAATACAAACCTGTCTTTTAACGGAGCGATGTGGTCTTTGAGACGGTTCCATTTCCAGTCACTACGCCATTCCGTATTGATATTGACACCGAAAAAATTATAGGGGCCTTTCCGCCAGGGATGCAGGGTTTTTAAATTCTTTTTTAATGATACCGAAGTAATATTCCTGAGTTCTTCGCTTTTACCAATTTCGATAGCATCGCTTTTTAGGCTTATATGATTCGGTTTAATGTCAGGCAAGTGTTCGAGGGCTGCCAGCCATTTATCCAGGTCGCCATGATTGAGATCCTGAAAACTGCGGGGAATATACTCCCGCCAGTGGTTGATTTTGGTGCGGCTGATTAGTTTATGAAATTCCAGAAAATCCATATTACTTCACCGCCAGCATGGAAACAAAATTGAAACAGCGAAACCACATTTCAAAACTCTGGAAACCGGCAGCCATAATACGATTTTTATGGGTAAAAAGATTGTCCCTGATCAGGACATTCTCCAGGGAACTTCGTTTCTGGCTGATTTCCAAATTGGAATATCCCTGCTGCTTTTTAAAATTCAGGTGAAGGTCATCATTCAGCGCTTGTTTCCCATCGTCAACAAAGGATATTTTCTCTGATAAAACCAGCACACCGCCGGGCTTAAGTCCCGCATAGATCCTCTCAATTATTTCGGCCCGCTTTTCCGGCTCAATGAATTGCAGGGTGAAGTTCATTACCACCATAGAAGCGTTTTCGATTTTAATGGTTCTGATATCAGCGCAGATCAGGTCTATTTCCGCCGGTGAATGATAGAGGTCGAGATAACTTTTACACTTTTTGACCATGGGATAGGAGTTGTCCACAGCGATAATGCGAACATCCTTTTGATTGATGCCGTGCATCATGGATAGGGTGGCCGCGCCCAGTGAGCAACCGAGATCATAGCAGTTGCTTCCAGGCAGGACATACTTTGCTGTAATACTTACCAGCATGGAAATGATAAGGTCGTAGCCGGGAACTGACCGGGAGATCATATCGGGAAATACTTTGGCGACATTTTCGTCAAACTGAAAAGGCTTGACTTCTCTGATTGGCTTGGCGTAAATATTATCTTTTTTCAAAATAGTACTCAATTTTTTAGTTGGAAATTTAATCAAAGCCGATCAATATTAAAAATTACTCCAACCACCATTTTTGGTTCGGAAAAATATTTTCATGCAGGTTTATTCTTTGACCGATTTTAGGCGTTGTGATCCTGATGTTATTTTCTTCTGCCGCCTGAATCGCCCGCTCCACCGGCTCAGTCCACTCATGAACAGAAAGGGTAAATCCCGACCAGTGAATCGGCATGAAGACTTTTGCATTGAGGTCTTTGGCAGCGGCGACGGTCTGTTCGGGAAACATGTGAACATTCTTCCATTGCTGATTGTATTGGCCGCATTCCAACAGTGCCAGGTCGACTGATCCATATTTTTTATAGATTTGCTGAAAATGGGGCCCGTACCCGGTATCGCCACTAAAAAATATGGTGTGGTCCCTGGTTTTGATGATCCAGGAACACCAAAGCGTTCTTGCCCTGTCATTAAAAGCGCGGCCGGAAAAATGGCGGGCTGGAGTTGCAATAAAGGACAATTCCTCGAAATTGATTTCCTGCCACCAGTTCAGTTTGTTAATTTTAGATTGATTGACACCCCAGCGTTGCAGGTGTTTATCCACGCCAAGGGGCACGATAAACTTTGTTGTTTTGGTCTTTAATTTTTTGATGGAGCGCATGTCCAGATGATCGTAATGGTCATGAGAGATGACAACATAGTCAATGGATGGTAACGTATCGATTTCAACAGGGAAATTCATGGTGTATCTTCTGGGACCGATGAAAAAAATCGGTGAACTGGTGCGGCCAAACATAGGATCAATGAGAATAATTTTGCCGGCCATTTCAATCAGAAAAGTGGAATGGCCAAACCAGGTGACTTTGGTTGAATCGGAAGTACCGATTGTTTTCGGAAGGATCTTTGTGACAGGTAAAATAATATCGGGTTCACGGCTTTCTGCACCCCGTAGGAATTCCCACATGATTTTCATTCCGTCACCAAAATTCATGTCCATTGGCGTAGGAATCTGATTACGAAAGCGGCCCTTGTTATAATTTTCCAAATCAGAATAGTTTTTTCTCTCTTGTCGTGAAACTCGTCCACCGAAAGCCGGATTCAGATTGACAAACAGGAGGATGATCAAAACTGTAAGTATTATTGTTAATAACATTCTCTTTATAATTTTCCTAATTGATTTCATGGGCAAAATAAATCTAAACAGTTTTTTGTTATTTAACAACAAATCCCCAAGGGATTAAACAATAATAACCGCGGGTGTAAATCCATGGAAAAAAGTATCCTATCTCAAAATTCTGAAGGAGTTTAACACCTCTTAAAATAAGTTGATTTTTTCACCGGAACAGGATTTAGAAATGACATTTTTTACAATAGATGACAACTTTTTAACAATGATACCGTCTGATTGAATATGAGTTTTATTTACTAAATGTTTTGTATAGGGAGTTTTTATCATGTCTAAAAAGAAATTAATACTTATTGGTGTTGTCTTGATCCTTGTTGCCAGTGCGGTAACAGTGATCATGAATAAAAACAATGATGATCCTATCAGTGTTGAAACGGAAACCGTCGAACCCCAAAAAATTGTTGAAACAGTGACGGCTACCGGCCGCATTCAGCCTAAAACCCAGGTGAAAATATCAGCTGATGTTGCTGCCAAGATCATCAAAATGGAAGTCAAAGAGGGAGATAAGGTTGAAAAGGGCGATTTTTTAGTGCAATTGGATCAGGACCGGTATTTAGCGGAAGTGGAAAGAGCTGAGGCCAGTCTGCGTTCCATTGAAGCCAATGCGAAACTGAACCGTGAAAATATGCGTAAAGCGGAAAAAGATTATAATCGGTTTAAACAATTATTTGACAAGGATCTGGAATCACAGGCCGGTCTGGATCAGGCTTATGCTATTGCCCAGGTTGAAAAAGCGCGCTATGAATCTGCACTGGAACAAGTGGAACAATCCAAAGCCGCTCTCAAACAGTCCATGGACGCTTTGTCAAAAACAACTATTTACGCACCCATGTCCGGCACCATCAGTAAACTCAATAAAGAAGTCGGCGAAATCGCTCTTGGATCACAATTTCAGGAAGATGTCATTATGGTGGTGAGTGATCTGGCGGGAATGGAAGCCCTGGTCAAAGTGGATGAAAATGATGTTGTCGCAATCAATCTTGGGGATAGTGCAACTGTAGAAGTGGATGCGCTCAGCGACAAAAAATATCAAGGTATTGTGACGGAAATCGCCAACACAGCGACGATCTCCGGTCAGGGAACTGCCAGTCAGAAAACAGAATTTGAAGTAAAACTCAATGTGATCAATCCTGATCTGCAACTTCGTCCCGGAATGACCGCCAGTGGTTATGTCATAACAGAAGTGAAGAAGGATGTGGTTGGGGTACCGATTCAGTGTGTAGCCATGAAAACACCTGAACAATTGAAAGGCGATCCGGTCAAAGCAAAAGGTGATGTGGCAATTGCGGATTCCTCAGAACCGAAAGATTACACAGTCGATGAAGATGGTTTTGCCCAGGTCGTGTTTGTTGTAGATAATAACCATGTGGTAGCCAGAGAAGTGGAAACCGGAATACAGAGTAATTCTCATATCGAAATTATCAGCGGTCTTGAAATCGGTGATGAAATTGTCACTGGCTCCTATCGCGCAATAAGCCAGCAATTAAAGAACAATACGATTGTGTCAAAAGCCCAAAAACAATAAAAACAAGCGGAATATTTATGAGTTATTTTCAGGCAAAAATTGAATCATTGAAACTGGCCCTGGATGCTTTACTGTCCAATAAAAAGCGGGCATTCCTGACAACATTGGGAATCATTATTGGTATTTTGGCGGTAACGACTACGATGACAGCGTCAAATGGATTGGGAAATAAATTTAAAGAAAATGCAGCGGCCCTGGGAACCGATGTTTTTTATGTCAACCGTATTCCCTGGGTGTTCAATGGCAATTTCTTTCAATTTCGCAACCGTCCGGAAATAACCTATAAACAGGCGGAGCGGTTGGTGGATAATTTGCCCGAAGCCAAAGCGGTTATTCCCTCCAGCAGTCAGCGGTTGGATGTCAAATTTCGTTCCGAGACTATGGAGAGTACACCGATCATCGGCACCACCGAACAGCAGGTAGACATCATCAATTCGTTTCCGGAATTTGGCCGGTTTATTACTTCCTATGATTTGCAATATAAGAAAAATGTTTGTGTAATCGGGCATGCGATCAAAGAACAACTCTTTGCGTCGGTTGATCCAATCAATAAAAATATTAAAATCGGGCGCTATAAATTTCAGATTAT
>CAYTLS010000164.1:0-5584 GCA_964438745.1 uncultured bacterium | reverse complement strand
TATGCAGATGCCAGTTCCCTACCCAATCTTTTGAATTTTGTCGGTCAGAATACCAGAATCAAGGTCAACCCTGATGAAAAACGAATCGCCCCGGAAGATAATGATTTTGTCGCCTATCCTTATCTTTATATGACCGGTCATGGTAATGTTAAATTTAATGATGCCCAGGTGAAACAATTGCGGGATCATCTGACCAGGGGTGGATTTCTTCATGTGGATGACAATTATGGGCTGGACAAATCCTTTCGCCGGGAAATCAAAAAGGTTTTTCCCAATCATGACCTGGTAGAGATTCCCTATGATCATGAAATATTCAATTGCTATTACAATTTCCCGCAGGGATTGCCTAAAATCCATGAACATGATGGCAAACCAGCCCAGGGCTTCGGCATTTTTTACAAAGGCCGGTTAGTTGTTTTTTACACCTATGAATGTGACCTCGGGGATGGCTGGGAGTCAGCCAACGTACACAATGATCCGGAAAAATTACGCCGTCAGGCGTTGGAAATGGGAACCAATATCATTATTTACACTTTAACACATTAATACTTATGAATACTATAAAAGACTATTCACATAAACTCAATCGATTTTTACAGCAGTTGCGCCACCACCTGATCGGTGAACAATTTCTTACCATCACTTTGTTTTTTGCAAAAGTGTTTCCCATATATTTTCTCCTGACACTCTTTTTGGAAAACACCTTTTATCTGCCCTCATCCTGGCGCAAAATATTTTGGTACAGTTATCCGGCGATCGGCTTACTCTATTTGCTGCTTGTCATTTTAGTTGCGTTGATCATCAATTTCGGCTGGACCCAAAAATATAAAGTCGGCGGCATAGCCAAAAAATTTGCTGCCCTTGATGAAAAAATAGCAAACAAATTTCTCGACAGCATTCAGCTGATTAAGGACTACCATAATACAAATTCCGGCTATTCCAATGACCTGATTTTTGCCTCGGTAAAAACCACTATTGATGATCTAAACACCTTTTCGATTAAGGGACTCATCAATAAATATCGACTAAAAAAGAACCTGATTCACACTGCTATAATTCTACTCGTTTCTATTACCTTCTTTTCACTAACGACGGATAAATCAAGCAGCGCCTTTAACAGGATAAAAAATTATAAGACTCATTTTAACGTCCCTCTCCCCTTTACAATCGAATCCTTATCCGGTGATTTAAATATTTTCAGCGGTGACACAATCAATATACAAATACAGACCAAAGGCCGGCATCCGGAAGAATTAAAAATCACCCTGGATTATCAGGATTACCAATCAGAAAACTATATTGAGCTGGATTCTGCCGGTTTTGGTGAGTTTCCGGTCTATAGCATTACCAAAAATTTTTCTTATAAAGTCAGTAAAACCAACCAGTCGATTTTCAAGCCATGGAAGCAAATCACTGCCGGCTGGTTTTATGTCACGGTCAAAGACCGCCCGGAAATACTTAACCTGATCACAAAAATTAGCTTTCCCGAATACACAGGAATTGGTGAGAAGGTGAAAGAATCCAATAATTCAGAATTCTTTGTCATGCCCGGGTCAAGAATATCCATTCACGCTCAGCTGAATAAACCGGTGTCGGAAGCAGAAATTCAGTTTAATAACAGAGACCCGCTGCCATTAACCATTCAGCAGCATAATATCTTCGGGGAATTTTCGGTCAGAGAAGCCCAGACATATAGTTTCCGGTTAACCGATGCCAATGGCATTACAAATATTAACCCGATCAAGTACAATGTTAAAATAACTCCGGACAACTATCCCTCAGCGAATCTCTTATCTCCAAGCGAAGATGTCCAACTATCTGAGCAGATGCAGGTTCCTATATTGTTGCGGGTCAGTGATGATTTCGGGTTTACAAAAGCCTTTATCCATTATAAACTACTGAAAAAATTCAGTGAGCGAAATAATGAAGAGAGAGATATTATTTTTCCCCTGGAAAACAAAGGGGTCACCTTTCAGGAAGTGGCTTATGAATGGGATGTCAGCCAGCTGGGATTGGCACCGGAAGACGGGGTTGAATTTTTTATAGAGATCTTTGATAACGATACGATTATGGGGCCGAAAAAGACAACTACCCGGAGAATATCCGCATTTTTTCCCTCACTCAACGATATGTTCAGTCAGGTAGATAAAAATCAGGAGGAAGTCCGGGATACCGGTGAGGATATTCTGAATAAACTACAATCATCCAAAGAAGTACTACAGGATATCTCAAACAAATTACTCAAAGATCCTAAACTGACCTGGGAACAAAAAGAACAGCTCCAGCAGGAAATCGATAAAACTAAAAAAGCCGGCGAAGATCTTAAAAAACTCTCGGAAAAAATTAAAGAAATTCAAAAACAGGGAACAGAGAACCAATTGTTTTCTGAAGAAACCATCAAGAAATACGCAGAACTGCAACAGTCTATGCAGGAGATCATGACTCCTGAGTTGCAAAAAGCCATGGAAGAGCTGCAAAAAGCAATCAAACAGGCGGATCAGCAGAACACGCAGAAATCCCTGGATAAATTCAAGACTTCGCACGACAAATTCAGTAAAGAGCTGGATCGCATGTTAAAATTGATGAAACGGGTCAAAATAGAGCAATCCGTGGACGAATTAACCCGGCGAATCAATGATCTGAACAACCGCCAGGATTCAGTATCGAAGAACCTGGACGACCATCAATTATCAGAAAATAAAGACTGGAACGCCCTGCAAAAGGAAGAGCGCAATATCGAAAGGGATACAGAAATATTTGAAGATATTCTGCAAAAAACAGCGCAGGATATGGAAGAATTTCCAATGATGAATCAGCAGGAACTGAAAAATGTTCAGCAGCAACTTCATGAGATGGGGATATATGATGATATGCAGCAAGCGCAAAAATCCATGCAAATGCGCAACCAGGAACAAGCATCCGAGAGTTCACAGCAAGCTCAGCAAAAACTATCGCAATTAAAAAAGGATATGCAGAAGTTTCAGAAGAATTTTCAGCAGAAAAATATGCAGGAGATAACAGAAGATTTTCAAAATGCTATCATGAAAAGTCTGCAACTTTCACAATCCCAGGAAAATATCAACCAGGAAATACAGGCAGCGCACCGGCAATCAGAACAATTTAATCAAATTGCCCTGCAACAGAACCGCAACTATCAAAATATATCCAAACTGATCAGTGATCTGAACGATCTTTCCAATAAAACCTTTGGGCTTTCCTCTGAATCCAGCAAAAGCATCGGCCGGGCTGCAAATCAGATGCAAAAAGCCATGGAACGGATGACAGAACGCAATCCTTTTTCCTCACAGACTCATGGAAAAAAAGCCAAAGCCGCACTGAATCAATTATCCCTGAACCTTATGAATTCTCTGTCGAGTTTGCAAAAATCAGGAGAGTCCTCAGGATTTCAAAATTATATGAAACAAATGGAACAATTGGCGAAACAACAACAAGGATTAAATCAGGAAACCCAACAACAGGGCCCGGGTATGCCAAAACCAATGCCCGGTGGCAAGCAACCCGGCTCATTACAACAATTGGCGGCGCAACAACGTCAAATTCAGCAATCTTTGCAGCAATTACAAAAGGAAATCGACCAGCAATCCACGCAACAAACGGGAAATTTAAAAGGGATTGCTAAAGATATGGAAGATGTCATCAAAGACCTTAATCAAAACAAAGTTCTGAAAAAGACCATTGAGCGTCAGCAGAAAATCCTCACCCGCATGTTGGATGCACAGCAATCCTTACGCACCCAAAGTTATAAAAAAGAGCGTGAGAGCAAATCCGGTGACGGCATTGTGGGCACTTCTCCCGGAGAATTACCGACGGATTTAGGCGAGCGCAACCTGTTGCTAACCAAAAAACTGGAAGAGGCCCTGCAGAATGGCTATTCCAATGAGTATAAAGAAATCATTCGTAAATATTTCGAAGAATTAGCAAAAGAAGAAAATGAAACCGATGAATAAATATTTACTTTTTATATTATTAATTGTTGTCGGATCTGCATTATTCGCACAAAATGTTAAAGTGGTGGATCAGGATAATAATAATCTGCGTCTGCAATATATCAATGCCATTCGGCTTGAAAATGAAGGGCAGGTCGAAAAAGCCCTGGATATTTACCGGCAACTGGTTCAGAAAATGCCGACAGAAAAACTTTTTTATGTTAAATATTTTGACCTGATGTTCAAGCAGAAAAAGTTTGATGAACTCAAGAAAGTACTGCCAGAATTTATTGAAACCTATCCCAATAATGATAAAGCAAAAATCGATCTGGGAAAATTATATTTTTTGCAGCAGGATACGCTCAAGGCAAAACAAACCTGGAAAAAATACCTGGAAGAAAAAAATTATGCCAAGCTTTTTACCCGCCATCTTTTTTATACCATGGCTTCCCTGCAACTCCGCGAAGAAGCCGAAAGTATTCTGTTAACCGCCAGAAAGCGCAATAATAATGAGAGCCTATTTTGCAAAGAGCTGGCGGATCTTTACACCTTTAATGGGCAGCATAAAAAAGCTACCCGCGAATATCTCACTTACCTTAAACAAGATGACCGGAATTTCAACTATGTGTCTGATATGATGATGCGTTTTCCCAGCGAGGAAAAGATCGTCACCCAGGTGGATTCCGTTCTAGTCAGGGCGATCAATCAAACAGACCAACAGATTTTTCATAACCTTCGCGCTGAATATCTGTTCAATAATAAGCGCTATGAAGAGGCGGCTTCAGAAATTCTTATCATTGAAGAGAAAAACAATTATTCCGGCGCCAATATTCTGGAATTTTCCGACAATCTTATAAAAATCAAAGCCTATGCCTTTGCTAAAAAGTTTTTCGGGAAAATAATTGATAATAAAAAATTTAGTGCTGTCACCCCCCAGATACTGTTGAACCTGGCGAAGGTGGAAGAACATATTTTATTAGCTGGGACTGATAATCTCTATTTGAATTACTTTCTACCGGAAAATTATTTTGTGGAATCACAATTTATTTTTATGAATGAAGAAACCAGCGAAAATCTGGCCAGGGCATTTTCTATCTATGATTCGGTGGCAAGTCTGCAAAATATCGGCAATATTTCCAACCAGGCGGAGTTCAATATTGGTAAATTGCGCTATGCTTACCTGAGAGATTTTGACGGCGCGATCAGGCATTTTGACAAAGCCGAAGAGAAGTCAAAAAGTATTCGTTTTCGTCACATGGTGTTTAATTACAAATTTTTAGCAATATTGGCGAAAAATGATTTGGAAACCGCTGAAAAAGTATTGATTCAACGAAAAAGACGCTATGGCAGTAATTTTGAAAAGGATTATTTACGCAATCAACTGTTACTGGATTTTTTAAGTCAAGATTTTGAAAATTTCATAAAATCCAAAAATGATGTGATCAAAAAATTTGGCGTCGAGCATGATCTTTTTAATGATTATTTTGAACTCCTGACCATTACGGAAAACAATTACAAAGATAAATCCGATGAGGCGCAAAAGGATTTCGCCCGGTTTGTAAAATCCGAATTATTATTAAGACAAGGCAAACTATCAGAATCAGCGGAAATTTTGAAATTTATTTCCGCTAACTCTT
>CAYTLS010000163.1:0-5625 GCA_964438745.1 uncultured bacterium | reverse complement strand
CTCTCGGAACCGGGGGACATTTTTCTCAGCTGGCAAAAGAGACTGATGAGGCAGCAGTGCTGATAGGCATTGACGCTGACCCGCAGGCTATTGCCCATTGTAAAGAGTCCTTTGATTTCAAACAAAAAACCCTTTATATCAATCAGAACTTTGAACATATTCGCAAATACACGTTTCGTAATGGCTATGTAAAAGTCGACGGTATTCTAATGGACCTGGGGATGTCCTCTTTTGCCCTGGAAGATGAAGAGCGTGGTCTCGCCTTTAGCAAAAATGGTCCTCTTGATATGCGCTTTTCGCCGGAAATTAAAACCTCTGCAGCAGACTTCGTTAATCGCGCAGACGTAGATGAAATCAAGCGGATTTTGTGGCATTACGGCGAAGAAAAAAATGCCGGTAAAATTGCCCGCGAAATAGAGAAAGTTCGCCTGGGCACTACGATTGAAACCACCGGGCAGCTGGCTGAGATTGTAAAAAAATTCACACCGGAACGGTTTCATAATAAAGCTTTAAGCCGGGTATTTCAGGCCATTAGAATTCATGTCAATAAAGAACTTAATGTGCTGGAAAGTGCGCTGGAGCAGACGGTACAAATGCTGAAACCGGGTGGAAGACTAGTGGTCATTTCCTATCATAGTTTGGAAGACCGAATTGTGAAAAATTTTATCAAAGAGCAAACCACAGATTGCATCTGCCCGCCCGAATTTCCCATTTGTAATTGTGACCACAGAGCGACATTGAAAAAAGTTACCAAAAAAATTGTATTGCCCGATGAGGAAGAGTTGAAATCCAATAATCGTGCAAGAAGCGCAAAACTTCGCGTCGTGGAGCGGGTATGAGTAGAAATATAAAACTCACACTGTTGGGAGTATTATTGATTTTATCCTGTGTGCTATACATCTGGAAAAAAAACAAAATAGACCTGCTTGTCGATGATATGATTGTCTTACAGCGAAAAGAGCAGGAACTAAAAGTACAAACCCGTGAGATTAAAATTGAGATCGAACGATTATCGCGATCCGAGCGTATCAAACGCATTGCCTCTGAAAAATTAAACATGTATACACCGGATCCGGAGACATTAACTGTAAAACTTGATGAAGACATATGAAAGATACCTTACGCCATATAAAATACAAATCCCTGGGAATTTCCCTGCTCTTCCTTTTGTTTTGGGGGGCGATTGTTTTACGCCTCTTTTCCATTCAGATAAAAAATAATGAAACCTACCGCAACTACTCCCTTAATATGTCACATAAAAACAGAGAAATTCCGGCACAACGAGGGCTAATACTGGATCGTAATGGCAAGGGATTGGCCATCAATATTAAAAATTATGCCCTGGCGGTTCATCCCGATTATATTGAAAATAAACAGGAGATGGCCCGTAAATTCTCAAAACTCCTCAACATCTCCAACAGAACATTACTGACTAAATTTAATTCCGACAATTCATTTATCTGGATTGCCAGAAATATCTCATCGGAAGTCGCGGATTCTATAAAAAATCATTACGGTGTCGATCGGGCGATCTACCTGGAAGAGAAAATCAAACGCCAATATCCTTATAATGATCTGGCCGGACAAACCCTAGGGTTTACCAACGTAGACAATGTGGGCCTGGAAGGGCTGGAAAAAGTCCTTAATGAGCAATTATCCGGTACTGCCGGTTATCGTACCTATTTTCGGACCGGTAAAGGAATTTATGAGTCCCGTCCCAATCTCCCCTACAAAGCACCGGAAAATGGTAAAAACATCCAACTAACGATTGATATCGAATACCAAAATATACTTCATGAAGAAATATTAACAGTACTGAAAAAATATAATGCAAACAAAGCCATGGGTATTCTGATTGATCCCAATACCGGGGAAATACTTGCTATGGCCTCAGCGCCGGTGATTGATCCGAACAACTATTCAGCCTATCCCAGGGAAAACCGAAAAAATATTCTGGTCACCGATGTTTTTGAACCGGGCTCGACGTTCAAAATCATTACTGCCGCTGCCGCTCTGGAAGAAGGTGCCGTCACTCCCGGCGATACAATCGATACAGACAAGGGCTATATTGTCATTCAGCGACGGACTATCCATGACCACGAAATCCTGCCTGACATGCCCTTCAGCGATGTGATCCGTCACAGCAGCAATGTCGGTATTATCCGGGTGGCGCAAAAAATGGGCAGCCGCTCCCTGTTTCATTATGTCAGAAAATTTGGCTTCGGTTCCCAATCCAGCATAAAACTTCCCGGCGAAGTCAATGGTATTATGAAAAATATCGATGGCTGGACACCCTTAAGAACCGCCCAGATTTCAATGGGTCAGGGCATAAGCTGTACCGCTATTCAACTGGTCTATGCCTATGCCGCAATTGCTAATGGCGGACTATTACTGAGGCCGCAAATCGTCAAAACTATTAGCGCCAGTAATGGCGATATTCTGCTTGAAAACCAAAAAACCGTGATCCGGAAGGTCGCTTCCCGTCATACAACCGCCACCATTCGAAACTTGCTGTTAAATACCGTTGAAACAGGTACCGGCAGAAAAGCCAAAGTCAGAGGAATGGATATCGCCGGTAAGACCGGCACCGCACAAAAAATCAAACCTGAGGGGGGATACAGTAAAACCGATTACATCGCCTCTTTTGTGGGGTTCTTTCCTGCCCGGAACCCAAAGCTACTTTGCGCCGTTATCGTGGATAATCCAAGGGGCGGCATCTATTATGGCGGCTCAGTGTCAGCCCCGGTAGTAAAAAATGTTTTTAAACGTATCGTGAACATGTCTGAAGATCTGTTTTTTGAAGACATGATAGCACCGCAAAATAATAAAACTGACGATAGCATTACCGCCCCGAAGCAAACTGTTATTTTTACCGGGAATACCAGCGGTACTGCTACAGATAAATTTCCCATGCCTGATCTGCGTGGCATGAGTTCGATGAAAGCAATACAATTCTGCAATGCCCGCGGGTTAAAATTAAAACTGGAGGGATCGGGTAAAGTGGTCTCCCAGTACCCCCGGCATGGCAAAATCATACAAAAGGGCGAGGTTTGCCAGGTAACCCTTTCGATAAAAGGATAACATAAAATGAATCACGAAATAAAAAGTTTACTGAAGAATATTGACTGTGATGTAAGAGGAGAGTTACCGGAATCCGTCAATAAAGTCAAATCGGATTCCAGATTGGTGGAAAAGGGTGATCTATTTGTGGCTATTAATGGCCAGAATTCTGATGGTCACACCTTTCTACCAAACATTACTAAATCAGAAGCCTCCGTGGCAGTTGTCGAAACCTTTGCAGACCATGTTGATATTCCCCAGATCAAAGTATCTGACAGTAAGGCAGCATTACAGGAGATCGCCAACAATTTTTATGAGTGCCCCAGTGATGACATGACTGTTATCGGTGTAACCGGTACTAATGGAAAAACCACAACCACCTATCTTATCCATGAAATATTAATGAATACCGGCCATAAGGTAGGCGTTATCGGTACCTATGGATACAAAATCAATGATAAAGCCAGGGAAACCAATTTTACAACCCCGGACATCATTCAGTTGTTTGATATTTTATACCAAATGAAACAAGAGCATATTGAATATGTGGTAATGGAAGTCTCTTCCCATGCGATTGCCATGCGACGTATTGACAAGGTCAAATTTGACGGCGCAGTATTCACAAACATTTCCCGAGATCACTTGGATTTTCATAAAACCCTCGATAACTATGCCAAGACCAAGGCAAAACTATTTGAAATGTTACCCCATTCCGGTTTTGCATTGATCAATCAGCAGGATGATTATGCTCCTCTATATTTAAAAAAATCCACCGCCCGAAATCTGACTTACTCCATTGACGGACACACCGATTATTACTTTTCTCCTGATGTTACCTATGGAAATGGCATTCAGGGTAAGTTATATTATCATGAAAAAGTATACGATTTCAGCAGTCCTCTTACCGGTGAATTCAATATGAAAAATTTACTGGCGGCGATCGGCGTCTGTCACAATCTCAATATTCCCATGGTATATATTTTAAATGCCTTGCGGGAGATCGCGCCGCCGCCGGGACGCTTGCAGGAAATCAGTGAAGCGGGCAACGTTCGAATATTTCTGGACTATGCTCACACCCCCGATGCTATTGAAAACGCCCTGAAAACACTTAAAAAAATCCTGCCGGAAAATGGCCGGCTGATTTCAATTTTTGGATGTGGCGGTAATCGGGATAAAACCAAGCGTCCGCTAATGGCAAAAGCATCCGGAAAATATGCTGATCTCTCAATTCTGACCACTGACAATCCCCGGTTTGAAGATCCCCGGGTGATTATTAATGATGCGAAAAAAGGATTTTTGAAGAATGATAAGTTTATGATCATCGCCGACAGAACCGAAGCCATAAGAGAGGCGCTGGCAATTGGCAAAAAAGAAGATATTGTTGCAATCCTGGGCAAAGGTCATGAAACCTATCAGGATATAAAAGGTAAGAAAATAGATTTTGATGATAAAGCAATTGTGAAAGAATTTTATAATGAAAATAACTAGAACCATACTGGAATCTTTAAAATACGGAACACTGCAACACATTCCGGAATCCTTTGACACCAAAGCAGCCATTGATAGCCGTAAGTTGAAACCGGGAATGCTCTTTTTCGCATTGCAGGGTGAAAATACAGACGGTCATAATTATGTACACAAAAGTCAGAACAAAAAACCGGCTTTTTGTGTCGTGGAAAAACGCTGGACGGATCAGCAATCCTCTGAAATACAGGATATGCCCCTCTGGATTGTAAAAGATAGTGAGAAAGCCTTACAATTATTGGCCAAAAAGATACGGGAAATTGTGAATATCCCGGTTCTGGCGTTAACCGGTACCAATGGAAAAACCAGCACCCGTTCCATGATCGCCGGGATACTCAATAAAAAATTTAATGTGCTGTCAACAACCGGGAATCTCAATAACCATCTCGGTTTGCCCTTGAGTTTATTGCAAGTTGAAAAAGACCATAACTTTGCAGTTTTGGAAATGGGGACCAATCATTTTGGTGAGATCGATTTTCTTTGCAACATTGCCAAACCCAATTTCGGCCTGATCACCAATATTGGCAGAGGACATACAGAATTTTTGGAAAGTCCGTCCGGTGTCGCGAAAGCAAAATCAGAGTTATTTGCTTCACTGCCCGAGGAGGGTGTTGTATTCATAAATAACGATGATCAATATATCCCCCACATGAGTTCTCCTGCAAAAACCAGAATTACCTACAGCATGAAATTAGAAACTGCTGACCATTTTGGTAAAATTGAGACAATTGACCCACTTGGCCGGGCTACCATTATTGCGGATGAAGATACGACAATACGCCTGAAGATACCCGGAATTTATCAGGCCTTTAATGCTCTGACTGCCTACACGGTTGGGCGTTATTTCGGTATTGGAAAAGAACAAATAAAAAGCGCGTTGGAAGAATATACCGGTGTCGCCAACCGATTAGGAATTAAGCAAAAACGGTGTACAGTCATCGATGACACCTATAACGCCAACCCGGAATCAACCCTTGGGGCAATCAAAACCCTGGCTGGTATAAAAACCCTTGGCAAGAAATATTTTATCCTCGGCGATAT
>CAYTLS010000162.1:401-5649 GCA_964438745.1 uncultured bacterium | reverse complement strand
GCTGGCCTGGCTCATGGGTGTCAGTTGGCAATATGCCGGTGAAGTTGGTAATCTTCTGGGTATGAAACTTACCCTGACTGAATTTGTGGCTTACGGCTCATTGGCAGAGCTGATCGCGAATGATGCTCTGGATGAAAAAGCCATTCTGATCTCAACTTACGCCCTTTGCGGATTCGCTAATTTTGCATCAATCGGTATTCAGATCGGCGGTATCAGCGCCATTGCGCCAAACCGAAGAAAAGACCTTTCCAAGGTCGCTATCAAAGCCATGTTCGGCGGCGCTTTCGCTTCCTGGCTGACAGCTTCAATTGCAGGAATTTTATTATAAAAACAATAAAAGGAGAAACAAAATGAAATTAATATTATTAGGTCCTCCCGGCGTTGGTAAAGGCACACAGGCACAACTTATTTGCAAAAAATTTGATGCGATACAAATATCAACCGGCGACATGCTGCGTGCCGAGATAAAAGCGGGAACCTCCCTGGGCCAAAAAGCCGAAGAGATCATAGCCGGTGGAGAATTAGTTCCCGATAATATTATTTTGGGAATGGTGGAAAATCGCTTGTTTGGCAATAATCCGCCAAAAAACTATATTCTTGATGGATTTCCACGGACAATTCCTCAGGCGGAAGGACTGGAACAGCTTTATACACAGCATGATGAATCCCTGGATTTGGTTCTTCTGCTGGATGCGCCGGAACCCCTGATCATCGAACGACTTGCGGCGCGCCGGAGTTGCAAAAACTGCAACCAGGTCTATCATTTGGTATCTATGCCGCCCAAAGAAAAAAACATCTGCGATAAATGCGGCGGCCCATTATTCCAAAGAGAAGATGACAAACCGGAGACTGTCCAGCAACGGTTAAAAGTATATAAAAAACAAACCGAACCACTGGCGTCATTTTATAAAGAGAAAGGGCTGCTGAAAACGGTCGATTCAACAGGCTCTCCGGCCGAAGTACATGAAAAAGTGACAGCTATTTTAAACGGATAAATCATGTTGACTTTGGGCGTGACAGGAGGTTTGGGTTCTGGAAAATCCACAGTTTGCCATTTTTTTGCAGAACTGGGGGCTGAAATTTTTGATGCCGATGCCGAGGCCAAGCGAATCCTTTTTGCGAATGATGCGGTAAAAGAAGCGCTGGTCTATCAATTTGGTTCTGATATCCTAAGCAATCGCACCATCGATAAGGAGCGGCTGAGCAAAATTGTATTTCAAAACCAAAAAAATCAACAATTTCTCAATGAAACATTGCATCCCCTGGTCACAGCAGAATTTCTGCGCCGAAAGACCAAAACGACCAAGGAACTGTACATTATGGATGCCGCTTTGCTTTTTGAAGCCGGTTTGCAACCACATTTTGACAAAACCTTGCTGATCTATGCCGACCGCAACCTTCGCATTGATCGCGCCCGCCAACGCGGCAATCTATCGAAAAAGCAGATTCTCGACAGGATGGATCTGCAAATGAGTGAAGAAAAGAAAAAACATCTGGCCGATATCGTTATTACCAACAACGGCAGTATAGCAGAATTAAAAAATAAAATCACTGTATTATATAAAAATCTTGTGTAATTTTTATGTGCTCTTGATAACAGAATAATTACACACAAAACAACTATGATAAATAATCGAACCATATATTCTTTTTTTAAGGTGATTCTGTTTTTTTTATGGGCTATTTTGGGCTGTGCCAGGATTTCCCTGGCGGCCGACGCTTCCATTATAGACGGACTGATCATTTCAGACGCATCCAACACAGATCAAATTACCAGTCACGAACCACTCTTTCAATGGACTTTTACATCTCCTGTTGAACAATATCATATAACTCTGGAACTCTATCAACAGACTGCAACAGAAGATTCTTTGATTTGGTCGCGGGACATTCCCGATTATAAAAAATTTGAATACAAACTGGTGACTCCTTCTCTACTGACTGATGGCGTTTCTTATCGTTTTTATGTTCACGCAGAAAATCGCGATATAAACAGTGAAGCCAGCCTGATTTTTACAATGAACACTCCACCTGATCGTCCAACAATAAAAACTCCCGGTCAAACAATTTTTAGTCATGATCCGCTGCGGCTGAGAATAGTACCGGCTACAGACAAAGAGGTCCCGGCAGATTCCCTCAATTACGAAGTCAAAATAAGTGACTTTTCCAATCAATCAGCAACACTGGTCGATACCCTGGTTTTCGTCCTGGATAGTTTGTTAATTATCGACAGCCGGCTGCTGACGGAAAATCATCAATTCAGTCTGTATCTGCGTTCTTTTGACGGCGTGGAATATTCCGGCTGGGCGGACCAGTTCGTCTTTTTTATGAATCGCCGGGATGAGCCGCCACTGGCTTTTGACCTGGTGAATGGTGAGACCCCTGAAATTTTCACAGAAAAGGTACGCCTGAAATGGCAGCCGGCCACAGATCCTGAGTTTCGAATGGGCGGATATATCCAAAATTATAAACTTCTGGTTTCACCTTATAAAGATTTTTCACTGCTCCATGAAACAGAGACACTAGCCGGCGCTATTACAACATATACGCCCAAAAAATCAGAAAACCATCGCCGCTACTTCTGGAAAGTCATTGCTATGGATTCCGATTCCATGACCACTACCAGTGCCCAGACCGGGATATATTACCTCAATAAGCATAATCATCCACCCCCGCCGGCAACCATTGTCACTCCGCGAAATAACCAGGTACTATCCCCATCTGATATGCTGGTTTGGCGCCAACAACCGGACAAGGACCGCTGGGATCAACTTTCCTACCAGGTGAAATTACTGAAAGAGGGGGAAACAGCGGCATCCCTGGCATTGGAAGGGGCAAAGTTAGACAGCGCCCGCAAAGGATACTTCCCCCATATCAATATTTCCTATGACAATCATGTTCGTCTCCAACTTGCAGCGCTGATCGCTGACGCCTCTCTCAATGATGGTGCCCATTATTCAATTGCCATTACCACATGGGATAATTGGCAGGGAAAAAATCATACGGCACCGGAAAATGCCGATTTTACTTTTGATGACGGGATGAATAAGCCCCCGGGAGCACCGACCAGTGGATTTCGTCCGGATTCTCTGATCATCCGTTCTGTTCGGCCTCATCTGTCATGGGACTCTGCTCAAGATCCCGACATTAGTGATCGCCTTAAATACGAAGTCATGATCAGCACAGATCCGGATTTTCAATCCACACGGCTTCAGCAGGAAGTCAGCCAATACGACGCCCCCTATATCAAAGTCAGCTCAAATCTGATGGAAAACAAACAATATTTCTGGAAAGTTCGCGCTGTAGACCTGGAGGAAAGTAAATCTGACTGGTCTGAGATCAATACTTTCTGGGTAAATGCTATCAATGAAGCGCCACTGGGGCCAGTGAAATTACTCTATCCCAAAAATTATACAGAATTTAACAGCGAATCTGTTTTCTGGTGGCAAAAAACAACTGATCCCGATCCCGGCGACCGTATCAAATACCGGTTGGAAATGGCCACCGATAAAACGTTTAATAATAAAATCTACACCTATCTCATTCCGGTATTGAATTCAAAAGCCGGTTGGCATACAGAATCCGAAAAGAAACCTGAAGGCGCCGTGGGAATTTTTATCAATGAGCATCCGGAGGTCTACAAATTGATTGACAACCGTATGTATTACTGGCGAATTACTGCAGTGGACAATAATAATCTCAGCAGCATCAATCAGTTTTCCTATCCCCGTATTGTTTTTAATGAACAAAATGATCCTCCGGATATTCCCGGCGGTTTTAATCCCGGCAGTGGTCGTATTGTGCGTACAGATCAACCGACTATCCGGTGGCAACATTCCGTTGATCCGGACTTCGCCGATCTGACTTCAACCCTCTCCTATGATATACAATTATCAGAATATTCCGGTTTTCCGGAAAGCCAGTCAACAGTCTATCACTCCGGCGTGGGCAATAATTATTGTAAGGTACAGGATGAACTGACAGAAAACAGCAAATATTATTTTCGGGTCAATGCTTTTGATGACCAGGGTGATAATTCCGGCTGGTCCATGGCAGATTCCTTTTATGTGAATGATGTTTTGGAACCGCCCACAAGCGTCCGTAATATGATCCCCAGAGATTCAATTCAGTTGGAAACCGATTCACCGGTCATCAGTTGGACCCATAGTTACGATCCGGACCCGGATTTTTCAACAGCTCAACTCCATTACTTCATTAAATATATTCCCAATCAGTGGATCGGCACCAATAAAGAAAAAAAGAAAACCAAAACCCTTCGCTCCCAAAAAGGTGAAAATTCCATAAAACTGACAGGGCTCAAGGAAAATCAACGATACTCCTACCGGATTCAGGCTGTTGATCAGCAGGGCAAAAAATCAAACTGGACAGCGCCCATTAGTTTTTCCATTAACATGACAAACGAAAAGCCGGGCCGATTTCACCTGATCTACCCGCATCTTCACGCCGACAGTGTGCGTACTGATATGGAATTTATCTGGAAAAACAGCCACGACCCTGATCCCGACGATGTCATTACTTATGACCTTTATTATACCAGCGACAGTACTTTCTCCGCTGAAATTCAGAAAATCACAATCTATGCTACCAATGAGGATTCCATGATTTACAAGCCGGCCATGCCACTGAAGCGGGCAACCAAATATTTCTGGAAAGTCTCTGCCGAGGATAAAACCGGAAAAATTGTCTGGGGCTCCAATACCGGCAGCGCGCCCTTTGTATTTACCACCGTGGGCTATAAAAACCAATTTAATTACAAAGTCGACCGCTTTGTGCTTCATGATAATCGACCGAACCCTTTTTATTCTTCTACCACAATTCGATATGATGTAAAGGAATTCAGTAATGTACAAATCGCGATCTATAATGTATTGGGCGAAAAGGTCAAAACACTGGTGAACCGCAACCATGCAGCCGGCCAATATACTGTTGAATGGAATGGCGCCGATGACAGCGGCAGCCAGGTTCCCGGCGGCATGTACCTCTGCCGTATGATCGCCAAAGGATATGTCAGCAATAAAAAAATGCTTCTATTGCGATAAATTTTTTATTATTACACCCTATTTTTTATAAATTATCCCTTCTTATTAACAGGAACTATTGCAACTTGCAAAAACAAATAGTTGCACTGGTAATTTATCCATTTAGTATTTGTCGTTAAGTAAACCAGATTTTTTTAAAAATACCATAAAGGAGAAAAAAATGAGAATTATTATACAGAGTAATGCGG
>CAYTLS010000162.1:0-391 GCA_964438745.1 uncultured bacterium | reverse complement strand
GGGTAGCCAACTATGTGGTTGATAAAATCAATGCATCGGCTCCCACCAAAGAAAATCCCTTCGTACTGGGCCTGCCCACAGGCTCCACACCAATTCCCGCCTACAAAGAGATCATTAATCTTCATAATGCCGGTAAAGTAAGCTTTCAAAACGTAGTAACTTTCAACATGGATGAATATGTCGGGATACCGGAAACACACCCGGAAAGTTACCATTATTTTATGAAAACAACCCTCTTTGACCATATAGATATTCCGAAAGAAAATATTAATATCCTGGATGGAAATGCCAAAAACACTGAGCAGGAATGCCGAAATTACGAAACCAAAACTGAAGCCGCCGGCGGCATCGACCTCTTGTCCTTCTTGCGCACCTTTTTGCACGGCGGCCT